>NZ_CP049715.1:2100000-2297680 GCF_011082725.1 Apibacter sp. B3706
TTTTTTCTTTATCTATAACTTTAAAAGCTACTACAACTTTTGATTGAGCAACACCTAATAAAGGGAGCATCATTAAAGATAAACGAATAACAGATCTTATCATATACTGAATTTGGCAGAATAATTTTTAAACATTAGTATCATTTGATATTAATTATGTTACGTTAAATACTGTAAAATATTTAATCGTAATCAAAAAATTTGCCTAAATGTAACAACAAAATTCGTTATTTTAAATCAGCATATAGAGTATCATTAATATATTATGATTTAAATAATAATATTAATATTAGTTAATATTTATAAATTTAATAATTATTTAGGAAAAAAATAAATTAAATTGAAGAAATATTCAGGCGAGTATTATTAGAATTGCTAAAGATTAAATTTTAAAATTTTTTGAATTTTACTGTATAAAAGGGACGCTAAGTCTATATATTATTACTTAGTGGAAAACATAAAAACAAATCATCTAGTAAATTCAATAACTTCTAAATTCTGTATAGTTTCCTGATTTATTTCAAATCGTAACATAGTCCTTACTTTATGAAATCCATAGATTCCTATAGCACCCGGATTCATATGAAGTAAATGTAGTTTTTTATCATTCATAACTTTTAAAATATGTGAATGACCGCAAATAAAAAGTTTAGGAGGATTCAATTTTATTTCTTCGCGTATGATTGGTGCATATTTACCCGGATAACCGCCAATATGGGTCATCCATACATCCACTTTCTCACAAAAAAAACGTAGATTAAGAGGGAATTCTTTACGAATTTCTGTTCCATCAATATTTCCATAGACCGCTTTAAATACCGGAACCGTTTTTTTTAAAGTTTCGGAAACCTTTATATCACCAATATCACCTGCATGCCAAACCTCGTCTGCTTGGGAAGCATATTCCAATATACGATCATCAATATAAGAATGGGTATCGGAAAGCAATAATATTTTTCTCACTATTTTTGTAGTAAATTTACAATAAAATTGCGTTATTTCATTCAATTTTCATACGATGGTACTCAGTATTACGGGTATCAGAGACAGCCAAAACATATATCAGTACAAGAAAAATTAGAATCGGCATTAAGTCGATTACTTAGAAAAGAAATAAAAACAATTGGAGCAGGAAGAACCGATACGGGAGTTCATGCAGCTGAAATGTATGCTCATTTTGATTGGGAAAAAGAATTGCCGGATCAATTGGTGAGAAAACTAAATTCTTTATTGCCTTCGGATATTTCCATAAAAGCAATATTCCGAGTTAAAGACTCAGCACATGCACGTTTCGATGCAACGGAAAGAATTTATAAGTATAGAATTTCTACCCTGAAAAATCCTTTTAAACAGCAATTCCATGCTCAATTTCTTTTCTATCAGTTTGATGTAGATAAAATGAACAAAGCTGCAAAAGTATTATTTGAATATAAAGATTTTACCAGTTTTTCAAAACTACATTCGGATAATAAAACGAATGATTGCTATATTTACCAAGCAGAATGGCAACAATATGAAGATGAATTAGTATTTACCATCGCTGCCAATAGATTTTTGAGAAATATGGTTAGAGCAATTGCAGGAACTCTCATGGATGTTGGCAGAGGAAAAATTGATGAAAAGGAATTTAGAAACATAATTGAAAAAAAAGACCGTAAATTTGCTTCCACTTCAGCACCTGCTAAAGGTCTTACTTTAGTGAAAGTTAACTATCCTCAGGACATATATTATGAAACATAAAAAAGAAAAAAACGTAAAAGCAGGTCAAGCACTTTCTCGATTAATGGAATTGGGAAGTAAATATCCTGTATGGTTTTATTCTACAATTTTTATAGCATTAGCGTTAGCATATGTTTCCTCTTTCCGTCCGGTTGTAATAAGTCATGCAATAGATGTTGATATTATTAAAAATAAAAATTTTTCAAATTTATATCATTCCCTTTTGCTTATTTTTTTATTAATGTTGACTGAAGTTGTTTTACAATTTTTTTTAGTTTATGCTTCTAACTTTGTTGCTCAAAATGTAATTCGTAGCTTACGTATAAAATTATACAAAAAGCTCATTTATTTTAAATCTTCTTTTTTCGATAAAACGCCTTTAGGAGTGTTAGTCACTCGCTCTGTATCCGATATCGAAACTATTTCAACTATTTATACCGATGGAATTTTAATGGTTTTAGGAGATATTCTTCGTATAATTTTTGTGGTAGTAACGATGTATTGGATTAATTGGGAATTAGCAACCATAGCATTGTTCATCTTCCCGATAATGACTATTATAACTCGAATATTTCAAAAAGCCATAAAAAAAGCTTTTTCAGAAGAAAGAAATCAAACAGCCAATCAAAACAGCTTTGTTCAAGAGAGGCTGTCAGGAATGACCATCGTTCAAGTATTTAATCAACAGAAAAAAGAATATAAAAAGTTTTTTCAAATTAATCAAAAATTAGAAAAAGCCTATCTTAAAACAGTTTTCTATTTTTCACTTTTCTTTCCTGCTGTTGATATTATTACTGGTATTGCCATTGGTGTCATGATATGGTATGCAGGTTATAATGCATTAACGGCACACAATATATCACCGGGTGTAGTTATAGCTTTTACTACTTCCTATGTGAACATGCTGGTAAGGCCCATGAGGCAAATAGCAGATCGCTTTAATACCATTCAAAGAGGTATTGTTGGAGCGGAACGAGTTTTTACCGTTTTGGATTCCAATCATGAAATATCAAATAAAGGAACTGTAAAAAAAGACAACATTAAAGGAGATATCATTTTTGACCATGTGTCATTTTCATACGTAAAAGGAGAAAGTGTTCTTAAAGATCTTTCATTTACGGTTTCCGGTGGAGAAAAAGTAGCAATTGTTGGAGCTACCGGAGCAGGAAAATCAACTATTATAAATTTATTAAGCCGTTTTTATGAAATTTCGGGAGGACATATATATATAGACGGAACGGATATAAAATCATATGAATTGCACAATTTACGGTCGCACATCGCTGTTGTATTACAAGATGTATTTTTATTTAATGATACCATTTTAGAAAATATCACTTTTGGAAATAAAGATATAACCTTAGAAGAAGTACGGAAAGCTGCAAAAGAAATTCAAATAGATGATTTTATAATGAGCCTTCCCAATGGTTACGGCTATGAAGTAAGTGAACGGGGAGCTTCCATCTCTTTAGGTCAACGACAATTGATTTCCTTTTTACGGGCTTATTTATATAACCCTTCTATTCTGGTGTTAGATGAAGCAACTTCTTCTATAGACACTAAATCAGAGGAATTAATACAAAAAGCCACCGATAAGATTACTAAAAATCGTACTTCCATTATTATTGCTCATCGTTTAGCTACCATACAGAATGCGGACAAAATTATTGTGTTAGATCATGGGAAAATAGTTGAAATGGGAAACCATAATTCCTTGTTACAACAAAAAGGGTACTATAGAAAACTTTACGAAGCCCAATTTTCCCAAACTTAAAATTAATACCCATTATAAATTTTTAATATTTACCGGCTAATTATGTTTATACATTACTATTTGTTTTAATAAAAATGAATAAAATTTAGCTAATACTAATTTTTACCTTTACTATATTTCTAAAATATGTGTGTATACATGTAAATAAACGTAAAAAACAATTATAAAAATTGTTAAATTTGTTGTATAAACAAAAAATATGAAAGATTTACAACAAACTATTGAAAAAGTTTGGAATGACCGTGCATTATTATCGGATAAAGAATATCAAAAAGCAATTCGAGAAGTAATTGAATTGTTAGACTCAGGAAAATTAAGAGTAGCACAGCCGTTAGAAGATGGAAAATGGCAAGTAAATGAGTGGGTTAAAAAAGCGGTAGTATTATATTTCCCTATACAAAAAATGGAAACCTATGAAGTAGGTATTTTTGAGTATCATGATAAAATTCCTTTAAAAACAGGATATGCTGAAAAAGGAGTTCGTGTAGTACCTCATGCAGTTGCAAGAAAAGGAGCATATATTTCCAGCGGAGCGATCTTAATGCCTTCTTATGTTAATATAGGTGCTTATGTAGATGAAGGTACTATGGTAGATACTTGGGCAACCGTAGGAAGTTGTGCACAGATTGGTAAAAATGTACATTTAAGCGGAGGTGTTGGTATTGGCGGTGTTTTAGAACCTTTACAAGCGGCACCGGTTATTATTGGAAATAATTGCTTTATTGGTTCACGTTGTATTGTTGTAGAGGGTGTACATGTTGATGATGAAGCGGTTTTAGGAGCAAACGTTACCTTAACTTCTTCTACTAAAATAATTGATGTTTCAGGAAGCGAACCTAAAGAATACAGAGGATATGTGCCTCCACGTTCAGTAGTAATTCCCGGGTCTATAACTAAAAAATTCCCTGCAGGAGAATATAACGTAAATTGTGCCTTAATTATAGGAACTAGAAAAGAAAGTACAGACAAGAAAACATCGTTAAATGATGCTCTTAGAGAGCATAACGTATCTGTTTAGATATTAATCATATAGTGAAAGCGCTATTAATACAATATAACAATGTGGGAGAAGTATTACTCTCCAGTGTAATTCCTAATAATCTAAAGAAAATCTATCCGGATATTAAGATAGATTTTCTTTGTTATAAAAAATATATTGGAGTTATACAGAGAAATCCTAATATTGACCGTATAATAGCTATAGATACGGAGCATATACGTTCCGTACTTTTCGTTTATAAATATATCCAGTTAGTAAGAAGTGAAAAATACGACATACTTATTGATATGTCGCAGAATTTTAACAGTATCCTGCTAACCCTATTTTCAAAAGCAAAGAAAAAATACAGTTTTTCCAATCCTTTATTGGATAAATTTTATGATAAAACCGTATCTAAAGTAGAAGAACCAATTACTCAAACGTGTACTTTATTGGAAGATCGTTTAGTAATCTTACAAGAATTTCTAAAAGATAACCCTATACCTATCGATCCGTTAGCTAAAATATATCTAGCTGAAGATGAAATTGAGGACGCTAAAGAAAAAATGATAAATGCAGGCATACATTTTAAACGACCGGTAATTATGTTGGGTGTTTTGGGTTCAAACATACATAATACTTGGACGATGGGTAATATGGCAAAACTTATAGATTTTATATGGGCAAATTATAGAGCCGATTTATTATTTACCTATTTGCCATCGCAGTATAAACAAGTAAACGAACTGCTATCTTTACTAAATTCCAATACCAAAGTATTTGTTCAGCCGGTAGGAAAAACGATACGTGAGTATGCCGCTTTTATGCAAAATTCCACTTTATTTATTGGAAATAGCAGTAGATTTGTAATTACGGCAAAAGCCCTGCAAAAACCTACTTTCACCATTTATCCTCCTTATATTAGTAGAAAAGATATTGCTTGTTATGAAAATACTAACTTACACCAAAGTGTTCATTTACACGACTTTTCTCCCAGGCTATACGAAGACTTTTATCAAAATGAATTAAAAAATGACTCGTCTAAATTTTACTTGATGTTGTCATATGAATTTGTAATAGTAAAAGTTAGAACGTTTTTAAAAGAGCATTTAATTACTTTTAATAAAATAAAATAATAAACAAGCCCATCCTATGATCATAAATGTTCCTCCAATGGGAGTTACAGGGCCTAAAAAACGTAAATTGATATCCCAATAATCAGAAAAAGCTAATAGATAAATACTAAAAGAAAATAGAAATGTACCTATAATCATTCCCCATCCGGCCCATTTTTCCAAACCCGAACTAAACGAAAGAGAAAATCCAATAATTAAAAGAGCCAATGCATGATACATTTGATATTTAACACCCGTATCAAAGCTTACTAATTTTTCAGCTGAAAGTATTTTTTTAAAAGCATGAGCACCGAATGCTCCTAAAATAATGGAAATTAAACCATATAAAGCCCCTGCAACAAGAACAATATTTTTCATAATTTTAATTAACTAATTTTCTAATAAATATTTGGTTATATAATCTTTTTCTAGATTCCAGCCTCTAGCCGGTGAATATTCCCGACCGTAAAAAATAATTTGAATGTGTAAGATATTCCATAATTCTTTAGGAAATAACCGTTTAGCATCTTTTTCTGTTTGTTCAACATTTTTTCCGTTGGTTAATTTCCATAATTTCATAAGTCTGTGAATGTGTGTATCAACAGGAAATGCCGGGTGTCCAAAACCTTGACTCATGACAACGGAAGCGGTTTTATGACCCACGCCGGGTAAGGCTTCTAACTCCTCAAAACTTTCCGGAACTTCTCCGTTATATTTTTCTACCAAAATAGTAGAAAGTTTATGAATATTTTTGGATTTAGTATTTGATAAGCCAATTTCTTTTATGTATTCTTTGATTTCCCATTCAGGCAATTCAGCCATTTTAAAAGCATTGGGAGCAACTTTGTAGAGAGCAGGTGTAACTTCATTAACCTTCTTATCCGTTGTTTGAGCAGAAAGTAATACGGAAATTAATAAAGTAAATACATCTTGATAGACTAATGGAGCAACAGGGTTTGGATAGAGCTTGTTTAACTCCGTTATTATGTACTCTACTTTTTCCTTTTGTTTCATTAAAGCATATAAATTATAATCTAAAAATACTAAATTTTAAATTAGGTTGATGTTATAGAGAAATAAAATTTCTATTTGTTTTGAAAATGCAAATAAAAATAAGTCTTATAAGTATATAGTAATTTATTATGTATTTGGATTGAATTATTTGGAGAAAATTTAAATTATCGTCACATATAAAAATCGTGATTACGATTTGTTAGAAAAAATTTATATCCAAATAAAGAGAAAAAAATTTTAAAATAAACGTGTATACCAGTTATGAAAATATTGTTATTTCATCATCCATTGCTTGGGAGTAATTCCATATTTTTTCTTAAAAGCCTCTATAAAATGACTGGGATTTTCATATCCTAAATCATAAGCGATTTCCTTCACCTGTTTAACTTTCAAGTTTAATTTTTCTTTACCGATTTCTAATTTTGTATCCAGTATAAAATGAGAAATAGATTTTCCGTATATTTTTTTAAAACCTTCTTTAATTTTATACTCACTTAAATTAGTAGTTTCAGAAAGTTTTTTTAAAGTAGGTGGAGAAGCTATATTCTCCATTAAGACCTCTTTTATTTCATAAATCTTACGAATGAATTTCTCATCTTTTATAGGTAAATGGTATGAAGAAGTAGAGGTATTTGAAGAAAAATAATAAAGTAAGAATTCATGTAATTTCAATGTCAAATAATGATTTTCAAATTCTTGATCCAAGGTAAAATCTTCCAGTTGTGAAATAATTAACTTTTCTTGAATGCTTAAAGGTTTTTCATGATAAAATTTTGTGTAATTGTTTTGAATGAGTAAAGAAAGTTTATCTTTATGTTTGGAAAAAATATCTTCCAGTTTTTGAATAGCTATTACAAAAATGACCAGCTTTGATTTTTTTGATAAACTGATATTAATAGGAATATCTATTTCAGGATGAAAAAGAAGTAAGGAATTCCCTTCATTCATAACACGTAAAGATTCATTTTTAAAATGAAAAGAGGCTCTTCCTTTAGTACATAAATAAAATTGCACAAACCGTTTGCCTACTGGTTTGGAAATGGTATCAGTCAGAATAGTATAATTATCTATCTGAGCCATATAAATATCCGAACCAATTTTATTTTCTCTAATTCTACTTTTAAAGGTATTTTTTAAATCCATTAACAAATTCTTTATCTATCAATTTACAACCACAAAATCATGATATTTATCATGTTAATTAACTATTTAGATTAGTTCTAAAATTGTAAAAATTTACTTTTAGAGGTATTTTTTTATAAATATAGGTATTTTCTCCATACATGTACTCATAAATTTGCTTGAACAAAATATATGAAAAAGCTTCAGCCTAATAATATTAAAAACTTTTATGCAATAAGTTTGAGCTTTGTAAAGGCAGATACAGAAATTAGAGGAAAGTTTAGTTTTTTTCCTGAATTTGTGGAAGAGTTTTCCAACAAAATTAACTCCCTGTCGAATACTCATATTTTCATACTATCCACATGTAACCGTACAGAATTATATTTTCAAACAGAAAACCCGGATTATGTAATTGATATATTTTGCAAGCAAATAAAAGTAGATTCTACTGAATTTATAAAGTATATAACGGTTTATAGAAGAGAAGAAGCCATTAAACATTTTTTAAGAGTTTCAGCCGGTTTAGAAAGTCAAATTATAGGTGATTTTGAAATCATATCTCAAATAAAAACATGGTTTAAAAGATTTAAAAAACATAATTGCACTAATGCTTTTTTGGAAAGATTACTAAACACAGGCATTCAAACCTCAAAAAAAATTAAATATACAACTTCAATAAGTACAGGAATTACGTCTATGTCTTATGCAGCAGTGCATTATATTTTAACTCATTTCAATCAACTATCTGAGAAAAAAATTACCTTGTTGGGTACAGGAAAAATTGGTAAAAACACTTGTGAAAATTTAATAAAACATATCAATAATCCTAACATAACAGTCCTTAACAGAACCTTTTCTAAAGCGCAAGAAGTAGCCCTAACATTCAATCTAAAGGTGGTAAACTATGAGCAAATGCAGGAACAGGTTATTAATTCAGATATTGTTATTGTAGCGACCGGGGCATCGAAACCTATAATTACAAAAAAAGATTTACACTCTAATCAACCCATAACTTTAATTGATTTATCTATCCCTTCCAATGTTTGTTTATCTGTAAAAGAATACAATCATATAACTTTAATAAATGTTGATGATTTGTCCCAAAAAATCAACGAAACACTGGAACTAAGAAATAAAGAAATTCCTATAGCAGAAGGGATTATAGATGAAATGATAAATGAATTTATAATTTGGTCTGAAAATAGAAAATATGCGCCGATCATTCACGCTTTCAAATCAGATTTAGAGAAAATTAAAGAAAATCAATTGAAAACACTAAAAAAAGATCAGATGGTAGTTTCAGAAGAACAAACAGAATTATCAAATCGTTTAGTACAAAAAATTACCGACAGACTAGCTAACTATCTTATTACTAACCCTGAAAAAGCAGATGACACCATAAATTTATTTACGGAAATGTTTCAACTGCAAGAATATAAATTATAAAATATTTATGAGCCCTATTCGTATTGGCACACGAAACAGCCCATTAGCAATGTGGCAAGCGTTAAAAGTGCAAAAGAAAATTAAGGAATTAGGTTTCCAAGCTGTAATTGTAGCCATTACTTCACATGGAGATAAGGATCTCACACAACCTTTGTATCAAATGGATATTATTGGTGTTTTTACAAGAGATTTGGATATTGCACTTTTAAATGATAAGATAGATGTTGCTGTACACAGTCTAAAGGATGTACCCACCTTATTACCGGAAGGAATACATTTATCAGCGGTTCTAGAAAGGGATTATGAAGCAGATGTATTAGTTAGAAATCCGAATAAAATAGAAAAACTAAATTCTTATGAAAATTTATATTTAGGAACAGGCAGTTTAAGAAGGAGAGCCTTTTGGAAAGCAAAATATCCAGAAGTAACATTTGGAAATATACGCGGAAATGTACAAACCAGATTATCAAAATTAGATTCAGAAGGTTTTGATGGAACTATTTTTTCACTTGCAGGAATAAAGAGATTGGGTTTACCTTTGGATTATGAAGTATTGGATTTTATTATTCCGGCTCCTGCACAAGGTGTAGTTGGCATTACCTCTTTAGAAAAAAACAGAGAATTAACAGAATTGGTAAGAAAAATTAATCATAAGGACACTCAAATCTGTATAAATATTGAAAGGGATTTTTTAAATAGCATTGAAGGAGGCTGTACAGCGCCCATAGGAGCTTTAGCCAAAATTAAAAATGACCAAGTATATTTTAAGGCAGGAATAGTTTCTTTAGACGGGACTAAAAAAGTACTTCTAGATGAAAGTTTTCCAATTTCAGAATCATTTGAAAAAGGAAGAATACTTGCCTTGAAAGCTAAAAAAATGGGCGCTGAAGAGATAATAAACGAAATTAAAGCCTATAGAGAATAAGTAATAAAATTACTTATTCTTTAACTCAGCCATTCGTACTGCAACTACTCCGGCTTCTACCCCTTTATTTCCTAATTTTCCACCACTACGATCTAAAGACTGTTGTACATGATCATCCGTAAGTACGCAAAATACCACAGGTGTATCCATGTGTGTATTTAAATACGTAACACCATCCGTAACAGTTTTACATACATAATCAAAATGAGCCGTTTCGCCTCTTATAACGCATCCTATTACAATAACTGCATCATAAAGCTTTGTGTTACATAGTTTGGTTGCCCCGTATACTAATTCAACAGATCCGGGTACGAATATAGAATCAATATCAGATTCTTTAGCACCTAAATCAAGTAAAGTATCAACAGCTCCTTTGTGTAAGTTATAAGTAACTTCAGAATTCCAATCTGAAATAACAATACCGAAACGATAGGCTCCGGCATTGGGTAAATTTTCTTTATTATAGATAGATAAGTTTGTTGTTGCCATTATTGTTTTCCTGTTGCGTATTTAAGTCTTTCGATATATGCGTCTACTTCTCCTGAAGCATCTACATCCGGAAATTTATCTTTAATATTTTGAAAAAATTCTAAGGCTTTTTCGTTTTGGTTTAAAGACATAGCCAATATACCGGCTTTTTTACTGAATTGATAAACAGTGGCTGCATTTGAACTTTCATTAGCAGCTTTAGTCATATAATTTAGTGCTTCATCTGTGTTATTAAGTTCGGCATAAGTATCAGCAATAGCGCCATATTTAACGGCTTTTAAATCTTTGTCAGAAGTATCAAATTGGTTAAAATGGTCCAATGCATTTTGATAGTTTCCTTTTTTAAATTCGGCTATTCCGGCATATAAATGAGCAAATTTTCCTGCTTTTGTAGATCCATATTCTTCAGCTATGTCAATAAAGCCGGAAACTCCGCTGGATTTTCCACCTAATGCCTGATCTGTTTTTCCTTCATCATATAAATTTTGAGCGTCTACCAGTAAATCGGAGGCCTCAATATTTTTTGGAGTTACTACATAATTATCATAAATAACATATCCTAAGACTGCGATAATTACAATAGCAAAAAAAATACCTATCGGTTTTGCATACTTTTGTAAGAATTTTTCACCATCTAAGGCAGAAGTATTTAAAGAATCTAAAATTTCTTTAGTTGCGTAATTGTGCTTTCCTTTATGTTTTGACATGTGTCTGAATATGTTTTTAGTGCGCTAAAATAGGCATTTATAAATTGAAATCCAAATTTTTAATGGCCTCGCATTCTAAGTAGGTTTTGAATTTTTCCCGTGATATTTCAACGGCTCCAAGTTGTTCCAAATAAGAAGAATAAATTTGACAATCAATAATTTTATATTGATGGGAATATTTTTGGGTAAAATAGCTAAATCCGCATTTTGAAGCATTACTAATTTTTGAAAACATACTTTCTCCGCAAAATACGGTATGTAAATCTATACCGTAAAATCCTCCCACCAAATCATGGTTTTTCCAAACCTCAACACTTTTTGCCAATCCCCTTTCATGCAAGTTACAATAAGCATGGAACATTTCTTCGGTAATCCAAGTTCCTGCTTGACCTATTCTTTTAATGGAAGCACATTGTTTAATTACTTCCGGAAAACATTGGTTTTCTGTATATTCAAAATACCCCTGATTCAGTAATTTCTTAGTTGATTTAGAAATTTTTAAATTTTTTGGATAGAGTACAAATCTGGGATCCGGAGACCACCATTGTATAATTTCCTTGGGATTATACCAAGGAAAAATCCCCGATTTGTATGCCAGAAGTAATCTTTCCGGTGTTAAATCTCCACCTATGGCAAGAAGTCCGCTTTCATCAGCCAAATAGATATCGGGAAATTCTAATTTTTGTGTTAACAAGTACATACGTATAAAAAAAGCACCTTTTTTAGAGGTGCTTGAATAATTTTAAAATATATGAGTATTTCATTTAAAACGGTAAATCATCATCCTCTTCTTCTTGCATACTTGGAGCAGACGGTGCAGGAGATATATGTGCGGAAGGAGGAACCATAGGATTATCTTGTCCCATTCCGGAAGAAACAGGCATTAATTTTTCAATTCTCCAGCCGGTTATACTGTTGAAATATTTAGTTTCACCTTGTGGATTAACCCATTCACGGCCTCTGATATTAATTGATACTCTTACATCATCTCCTACATTAAAAGAATTAATGATATCTACCCGATCTCCTAAAAGCTCTATTAATATATGCTGAGGATATTGTTCTTCCGTAGTTAACACTACTTCTCTTTTTCTGAATCCGCTATCAAATGTTTGAATATCAGATATTAATTTTATTCTTCCTGCTATTTCCATATCTACTGTTTTTAGTTTAGAATACAAAATTAAAAAATAATTTTCAGCGAAAAAAAAAGATATTATCGGGTTTTTAATAAAAAGAAAAGGATCCCAAAAGGGATCCTCGTTTATTGTAAATCAAAGAAAAATATTTATTTTACTTTTTGATCCATTAATTGCATAAATTGATCTAGTTTAGGAAGAATTACAATTTCAGTTCTTCTGTTAACTGCTTTATTTTCAGGATTTGTGTTAGGAACTTTTGGTTGATATTCTCCGTGACCTCCGGCAAGTAATCTGGCAGGATCCACTCCAAATTTAGTTTGTAACATTTTAACAACTGAGGTTGCTCTCATGGCGCTCAAATCCCAATTATCTCTTATACAACCTGCAGCTGAATTTTTAAATTGATCATTGTCAGTATATCCTTGAACTTGAACATCATAATCTTTGTAATCATTGATAATTTTAGCTACCTTTTCCAAAACATTTTCTGCGGTTGGAAGCACATCATAACTACCGGATTTATAAAGCATTTTATCTGATAATGAAATGAATACCACTCCTTTTTGAACTTGAACGTCTACATCGCTGTCATTTAAATTATCTAAAGAACGTTTTAATTTATTAGATAAAGCAAGATTTAAAGAATCATTTTTTGCACGAGCTTCTGTCAAACGTTTAATATACGCATTAGATTCATTAATTTGACTAATTAATTTGTCTATATTAACAGTTCCGGCTTTTCCGGTAGCCATACAGTCGGCTAAATTTTGTTGTAATACGTCATTTTGTTTACGTATCAAATTCATTTGTTCTTCCAAAGATTTGTTTCTCTCTTTTAAAGATGTGATCGAACGATCTTTTTCAACATTTCTTTCTAGACAAGATTCATAATTAGCTTTTGCCTGTTCAAATTCTTTTCTACTTACACAAGACATTGCTAATAAGCCAACTGAAGATAGCAATGCTAATTTAATAATTTTCATATTTTTTATATTATATATATTTTATTAAAAAATCTGTAAAAACAATCAATCAAAAGTAGATCATTAAAGGCTACTCAGGATAATTTTAATGGTAAAAATAGTAAATTAAAATTAAAAATGGTATAAATACTGTTATAAAAATTGAAAACAAAGGATTCTTAAGTTGATTTGTAAAAAATTGTACTTTTGTATTTATTAATGCTTATAACAGTATGCTATACTACAGAGATAAAGGAAAAGGTAAAGTTATAGTTTTTTTACACGGTTTCTTAGAAAATTCAAGAATGTGGAGATTTTTTCAAAATAATTTATCCAAGAAATACAGAGTTATAACCATTGATTTACCTGGTCATGGAAGATCTTCTAAAAAAACAAATGAAGTCAACAGAATGGAAGATATGTCCAAAAAAGTAAACAATGTTTTGGAGCATTTGAAAATAGATGATGTAATAATTATAGGCCATTCGATGGGAGGATATGTAGCATTAGCCTTTGCAGATTTATATAAGTATAAAGTTTCCGGATTGGGTTTATTTTATTCTACCTCATTACCGGATGATGAAATAAAAAAAGAACAAAGATTAAAAGCTGCCGAAGTAGTAGTTAAAAATCCTAAAGAATTTTTCCGTTTATCAATTCCTAATTTATTTGCTCCTGATAATGTGCCCCTTATGCAATCAGAAATAAAAACAGCAATTTCTTGGGCTAAACACGCTTCTTTAACAGGGATTTCAGCTGCTTTAAAAGGCATGAGGTTACGTAAAGATAGGACGGATGTTTTAAGAAATTTAGACAAACCCATCTTACTCATTTTGGGTAAATATGATACTGCAATTAAAAATTCCGAATTAATAAATAAATTAGAAGGAACTGATCATCTTTCTATTTTTGAGATTTCAACCGGACATATGGGAGCATTAGAAGCACCTGAAGAATGCTTAGAAATTATGGAATTCTGGTTAAATCAAAATTTTAATTGATATCATTATTACAATTACTTATATGTAGTGTAAAATGATTAAGAATTATTATTTGTAATTTTGTATTAGTGTAAACCTATTTATTTGTTTAATAGTATGATAAAGGTATCGCAAGAAGCAGAAAAAAAAATCATTGAATTGATGAAAGAAAGTGGTTTTGACAGTACTAAAGATTTCGTAAGAGTAGGAGTAGCAAGCGGGGGATGTTCGGGATTGTCATATAAGCTGAATTTCGATCACAATCAAAACCCTGAAGATAAAGTCTTTGAAGATAAAGGAATTAAGATACTGGTTGATAAAAAATCCTTTCTTTATTTAGTAGGAACTACGTTAGAGTACTCCGGAGGTTTAAATGGAAAAGGTTTTGTTTTTAACAATCCCAATGCTCAAAGAACCTGTGGGTGCGGTGAAAGTTTTGCTGTTTAAAAGAATAAAAAAGTATAGAAAAACCCTTCTTTTTATAAAGAAGGTTTTTTTATAGCTATTAATTACTACCCTTATTTTTTCATTACTTCAGCAGCCATACTATCTAACTTTCTTACGAAATCATTAAATTTATTTAATTCTTTAGGGTTTGAAGATAATTCTTCACTTATAATTTTTCTAGTAATAATTAATTTTTGATTTTTCTTGGTCAGCTCTGTTAATTTATTAATATCTTTTGCATCGGCAGCATTAATATATTGATCAATATATGCTTTATAATCTACTAAAAACTTTTGTATTTTAGCGTCTGAAAATTTAGGAATGTCTTGGTTTAAAATTTCACTTACTGTGTCTGTAGATATGTCAATAGGTTCTTCCTTTATTATATTTGAATTGGATTCCGTTATTTGTTGATTTTCAGTTGTTTTTTTGGTCGTTTTTTGGTCGTTTTTACAAGATTGAAAAGTAATTGTATTAACAATAAATAAAGATAAAATTATTTTCTTCATATAAAAATTTATTTTCGGCTAATGTATAAAAAAATGATTCAAAATTTATAAAAAGATACTTATTAGAAGTTTTATGAAATATTTATTATAATTTACTATATATTTATTTTAAATAATTTATAATTACTCTTATACATGCTTAATTTATAATTTTAATTCTAAATATTTATATTTTTATTAAATATTTTTTTAAATTAATATAGCTTAATAAAATACTTGATTTTATTCTATTATTAAAAATCCATCTCTAGTTTAAAATTTAAAATTCCATTATTTAAAAAATCTATCAATGTGTATTTATAATGTTTGATAAACTCAGTATTTTTGCACATAGAACCAATCTAAGTTTAATAAAGATAGCTGAGCTGTCTTCGAATCAAATCAATTGATAAAATGAGCAGAGCAAAATATACAGAAGAAGAATTACGGTTAGACCTTGAACAAAAAGATTATGAATATGGTTGGACCACGGATTTGGAATATGAAGATTTCCCTACCGGATTAAATGAAGATATAGTTCGTGAAATTTCCAAAAGAAAGAATGAACCGGAATGGATGTTGGAATGGAGATTAGACTCTTTTAAATTATGGAAAGAAATGAAAGCTCCTCATTGGGCTAATGTTACTTTTAAAGAGCCTGATTTCAATAGTATAAGATATTATGCGGCACCTAAAAAGAAAAAAGAATTAACGAGTTTAGAAGAAGTAGACCCGGAATTATTGAATACTTTTGACAAACTAGGCATTCCGTTAGAAGAACAAAAAAGATTAACAGGAGTAGCAGTAGATGCGGTAATAGATAGTGTTTCAGTTAAAACAACCTTCACAGAAACATTGGCTGAAAAAGGAATTATTTTTTGTTCTATTAGCGAAGCCATTCAAAATCATCCGGATTTAGTTAGAAAATATTTAGGAAAAGTAGTGCCTAAAAGCGATAATTTTTATTCTGCTTTAAATTCGGCAGTTTTTTCAGATGGTTCGTTTTGCTATATACCAAAAGGAGTGAAATGTCCGATGGAACTTTCAACCTATTTTAGAATTAATCAATCCGGAACCGGTCAATTTGAAAGAACACTTCTAATAGCCGATGAAGGAAGCTATGTTTCCTATTTGGAAGGATGTACAGCACCTCAAAGAGACGAAAATCAATTACATGCAGCCGTGGTTGAATTAATCGCTTTAGACGGAGCAGAAATAAAATATTCGACTGTACAAAATTGGTATCCGGGAGATAAGGAAGGTAAAGGAGGTATTTATAACTTCGTAACCAAAAGAGCTCTTTGCGAAAAAAATGCTAAAATTTCTTGGACACAAGTTGAAACGGGTTCTGCTGTAACATGGAAATATCCATCCTGTATTTTAAAAGGAGATAATTCAATTGGAGAATTTTATTCAATAGCAGTAACTAATAATTTTCAACAGGCAGATACAGGAACAAAAATGATCCATATTGGAAAAAATACACGATCAACAATTATATCAAAAGGAATTTCTGCAGGTAAATCACAAAACAGCTATCGAGGATTAGTTAAAGTTTTACCTCAAGCAGATAATGCAAGAAATTTCTCTCAATGTGATTCTTTGCTGATGGGTAATGATTGTGGAGCTCATACCTTTCCCTATATTGAAATAAAAAATAAATCTGCCCAAATGGAACATGAAGCCACAACCTCCAAAATAGGTGAAGATCAGATTTTTTATTGCAACCAGCGAGGTATTGATACTGAAACTGCAATAGCTTTAATTGTTAATGGATTTAGTAGAGAAGTACTTGATAAGCTTCCTATGGAATTTGCAGTAGAAGCAAAAAAATTATTGGAAATTTCTTTAGAAGGTAGTGTTGGATAAAAGCGTTGGATAAATATATTGTTCAGTAAAAAAAACTTTCTATACCATAGAAAGTTTTTTTTGGTTATTTCAACTATTTTTAAAAATTGATTTTATACGTGCCGGTTACCGATCGAGTACCTGCATTACCTTTAACGTATTGTTTAATCCATTTAATGCCTGTATTCAATAAACAAGTATTATTTATCCCTGACTTTCGACTAACAGAAATAACATTTCCATTTTTATCAAGAGTATAGGAAAAAATAATAGTTCCGGAACCATTGCAACTATGTTCGGGAACTTTTCCGCCTCTTCCCATAGTACCCGGAATGAAGCTGACTAATTTTCTTCCGTTTCCAATTCCCTCTCCACCGCTTCCGTTTCCTCCTGTTTCTACTCCTTGGTTTTGACCCGGTCTTCCTCCGGTCCCTTCACCGGTGGAAAATGTTCCTGTTCCTTTACCTTTTATTAAATTTCCTAGAGCGGCATTTCCTTTGGGATTACCTCCTGTAGAACTCTTATTTCCTACACCTGCTACTGTTTTGGATTTAGTTTTATTTGGGATAGTTTTTGAGTTAATTTTGGATACAGGTTTGGTTTTATCCTTTTTCTTAGTTACCGTTTTTTTAGCAGGTTCGGGAACAATATCTTTGGTTTCGTTCTGATTGGCTAAAATAGGTTTTTTTTCTTCTTCTTGTTTTGAATCTTGGGAAGATTTATCTTCAAGATTTGTTACTGATTGTACTTCTCCACCTTCACCCGATAAAACATCTTGATCAATAGGCTCTTCATCCCCTAAACCCACTTCATCAGTTCCAAAATTAGCACCCATATCATCCATATCAAAGTTTATATCAATATAAGCAGGGGGAGTCATAGTTAAAAAAACGGTTTTATAAGTTAAAATAAATGATAATATGGCGACTGAAATTATTAGAGTAATAATACCGCTAATTAACTTCTCCTTTTTATTATCATAATACTTAATTTTATAACTATCACTCATAGCTTATTTTTCCTCTTGGGTATGCGGATTCGTCGCAATTAAAACTTTGTATTTATTTCTATTGGCAATATCCATTAAAAAAACAACATCTTTGTGTAAAGCCTCTTCATCTGCTGCAATAACAAAAGTAGGAGATGGATTGGCGTTAAATATTGTTTTTAAGGTGGGCTCGATTTCGTTTTTAGCTATTAATTTTTTATTTAAAAAATATTTTCCATCCATAGAAACCCCTATATAAACTCTTTCAGCGGGCATTTCCTGTCCTTTGGCAGTTGGCAATTTTATATTTAAAGCAGACTGATTTGCAGATGCAGTAAGCATAAAAAATGTAAGTAATAAAAATATTACATCTGTTATGGATGCCATGCTGAATTCCGGAGTAACTCTATTTCTACTTCGTAATTTCATAAATTAATGAGTAACAGGTTTGTTTAATATATCCAGAAAATCAATAGCGGTAAGCTGTAAAGCATGTACACTTCTATCGATACGAATTACCAAAATGTTATAGAATAAATACGCCAATAAACCAACAATTAATCCCGCAGCAGTATTTGCCATTGCAGAATAAATACCACCGGCTAACATTTGAGCGCTGGCTTGATCTTGTGCGCTGGTAGCAAAAAAAGCTATAATCATTCCGATTACCGTACCCAAAAAACCTAGCATGGGAGCGGCTCCTGAAATAGTACCTAAAACACCTACATTTTTTTCCAATTCAAAGATTTCCAACTGAGCTGTGTTCTCTATAGCATCACTAATATCCCGGGTAGGTTTACCAATTCTCATTAATCCTTTATAAAGCATTCTACCTTCAGGGGTATGAGTTCTTTTGCATAAATCTAAGGCAGCGTTGATATTACCCTGATGAATAAGATCTTTAATATCGTTAAGAATGGAAGAATTTTTATTGGAAAACTTTTTTAAGGTTAGAAAACGTTCAAAGAAAATATAAAGAGAAAGCATGAAAAGCAAAAAAAGGCAGATCATCACAAATATACCTATAGGCCCCCCGTGTGTAAACATTTCTAAAAGGGAAAATTGTTTTTCATTAATTTCTCCACTTTGTGCAAGTATTTTTTCTGCGGTCTTTAAAGAATCATTCATATAAATCCTTTTTTGTATAAAAGTTTTTTAAATTATTTGTGCAAAGGTAGGAATTATTGTTAGTCTTTTCTTAAATATAATCATATAAGATTAGAAGTAAAATAGTATCTTCGCATTGTTAATTCTTAAAATGAATGAGAGATACTAACACTAGTAAAGAAAAAGAATTTATAGCTGTCATTCAGGATAATAAAACAGGCAAGGTTTTAACATCCGGTCTAAGCACCTATGCCTTGCTAAAAAAAACTCAGGCAGAAAAAAAAATTTATTTAGTTGGTGATTCTTTTGATGATTTATACACAGCAGAGGAATTTTTATGGAACAAAGATAAGACCGTGATATTAAT
This sequence comes from Apibacter sp. B3706, assembly GCF_011082725.1. Lineage (NCBI taxonomy): Bacteria > Pseudomonadati > Bacteroidota > Flavobacteriia > Flavobacteriales > Weeksellaceae > Apibacter > Apibacter sp. B3706. The sequence continues at coordinate 2,119,620 of NZ_CP049715.1, forward strand.
CAAAGTTAAAACCAACAAAGATTCAGATAAATATTTACAAACGACGGATTTCTTGGAGGAAAATAGAAATTCCTATTCCTATTTAAGTATTTTAGAAAAAAAAATAGGAAAAAGCATTAAAGGAGAAAAGCAAAATACACATATTACTACTGTTTTAAAAAAAGGTAAATCCAAAATTGCGCAAAAATTTGGAGAAGAAGCAGTAGAGTTGGTAATTGAAGCAGCTAAGGAAAACGATAAATTATTTAAAGATGAAGCCGCAGATGTTTTTTATTATTATCTGATATTGCTGCAGGAAAGAGGATTTTTACTAGACGATATTTTAAAGCAATTAAAGCTACAACGAAGAAAAATTTAAAGTTCTTCCTCCTTAATCTGTTCAATTTCGATTCCTGCCTCCCTTAAAAAATCAATTCCACTCGTATCAGAATATTCATTGATATATACCAAACGCTTAATACCTGCCTGATGAATTAATTTGCTGCATTCGCGACAAGGAGAAAGAGTAACATAAAGAGTAGCTCCTATACAGGATTGTGTAGATGCAGCTACTTTAAGGATGGCATTGGCTTCAGCATGCAAAACATACCATTTCGTAGTTCCCGTTTCGTCCTCGCATATATTTTCAAAACCCGTAGGAGTACCATTATATCCGTCAGAAATAATCATACGGTTTTTTACAATTAAAGCTCCCACCTTCTTTCTTTCACAATAAGATAATTTACCCCATTCTTGAGCCATGCGTAAATAAGCAATATCATATTTTGTTTTCATAAGCTAAAAATACATTTTTTTACTAAAAGGCTTGACTTATTTATTGATACTTTTTTATTTTTTTAACAGTTATTAAAAAGGGAAATACATATATATAAAAAAAGTATTTATGAATAATTTAAATTATTTGGAATAATTATTGTCATAAACAAAAGATAAAATATGTTATAATTAAATAATAATACATTTAACACGGAAAAATTTTGTTATGGAAAATCTATTAGATTCATTAAAGAAAATTATTACACCCGAAGCTGTTTCTAATATATCTTCAGAATTGGGAGAAGATATAGGAAAAGTTACATCAGCAATAAAAACAGCCGTTTCCAGTTTATTCGGTGCAGTTCTAGAAAAAGGTAATGATAATAAGTTAGAAAATATATTGAAACAAGCGGGAAATATTCCTTCCATTTCTAATGTAAAAGGATTGTTTTCCGGACAAGCAGATGCTGAAACACAAAAATTAAGTTCGGGCTTTTTAAATAATCTTTTTGGAGATAAATTAGGAAACTTTTCTTCTCTGATATCTTCTTCATCAGGCTTAAAAAGTGAAAGTACTACCAAACTAATGGGAGTTATATCACCATTAGTAGCAGGATTTTTAGGACAAAAATTATTAGCAGGAGGAAATTTCAAAGGCTTATTAGGACAGATAAATTCAGAAAAAAATGGTTTTTTATCATCAATACCTTCAGGTTTAGCCGGTATTTTAGGAGTTTCTTCACTATCAGGATTAGGAGATTCTTTTCTTAACAAAGTTTCATCTCAAACTAAAGAAACTGCAGAAAACGTAAAAGAAAAAGTAGAAGATACCTATCATGAATATAAAGATAAAATGGAAAAACATTCCGGTGGCGGTTGGTTAAAATGGCTTATCATATTTTTACTTGCGGGTATTTTAATCATTTGGTTATTTTCTAAAAATGGATGTTCTAAAGGGAAAGGTACTACAGCTTCGGTAAACGATTCCATTCAAAAAGTAGAGCCTAATGCAAATAATAGAGACACAGTTTCAGCTAATAGTACTAATCCAACAGATCATAAAATAAAAGAATTACTTCCTATTACGTTGCCAAGCGGAACAGTTATCAATGCTTTTCCCGGAGGAATAGAAGACAAAATGGTCAATTTTTTGCAATCCGATGAATATAAAAATGCTACTAACGACGATTTAAAAAATAAATGGTTTGATTTTGATGCCATCAATTTTGAATTTGGAAGCGGAACAAAATTAACGCCTGAATCGGAAACACAAGCAAAAAATATTGGAATTATACTTAAAGAATTTCCTGATGCAAAAGTTAAAATTGGAGCTTATACCGATAAAAAAGGAAATGACCAAGATAATTTAAAATTATCACAAGAAAGAGCAAATACTGTAAAGGAAATATTTATTAAAAATGGATTTGGAGATAGAGTTGACGGTGCTGAAGGATATGGTTCCAAATTTGCAACAGTTGATGCAAACGCTTCCGATGAAGAAAGAGCTAAAGACAGAAGAATTTCTTTACGTTTTGAAAAATAAAATTTAGACAATTAATTTAAAAAAACTATTATACTGTAACAATAGGATAAATATGTAAGAATCTAAGAAATAAAAGTAAAACCTTAAGAATTCTATTCGTAACCCATTCTTTATTTTATATAAATGAATGGGTTTTTTTATTTCTTATAATTTAAGAATAATATCTAGTATCTGTAAGCTCAGCGCATAGTTAAATATTCAATTTAAATGCAGAGCAAAAAATAGAATAGATAAAGTAAAGCACGCTATTTATCACGCTCATAATTAAATAATAATCTAAATATAAATTAAAGAAAAACATAAAATCGGCTGAAATATTTTGTATTATAAAAAGATAATTAGTATTTTTGTTAAAATAATTAAGTAAAGTGAAAACAATATTTTTAAATAATATATCTTGGTGGTGGTGCTCTCAGCTTCAATAGCCGTGGGCAGTAAGGTATATTATTTTAAATAAAATAGTAAAAGAATAAGAAAAACCTACCGTGTTCACGGTAGGTTTTTTTGTTTTTTGAAATGATTAATTACATAAAATGAAAAAAATGAAGCATACATATAGTGTAAACCAAGAAGGTTACTATGGAGAATTTGGAGGAGCTTATATTCCTGAAATTCTTTATGAAAATGTGGAGATTCTAAAAAACAATTATTTAAAAGTATTAAATGACCCAAAATTTCAAAAAGATTACCACGATTTACTAAGAGATTATGTAGGAAGGCCTTCACCTTTATATTTGGCAAAAAGACTGTCTCACAAATACGGATGTAAAATCTACTTAAAAAGAGAAGATTTAAATCATACCGGAGCGCACAAAATCAACAATACAATAGGTCAAATATTATTGGCGCAAAGAATGGGTAAGACCCGAATCATAGCTGAAACCGGAGCGGGTCAACATGGAGTTGCCACGGCTACAGTTTGTGCACTAATGAATATGAAATGCGTCATTTATATGGGAAAAGTGGATGTGGAAAGACAAAAGTTGAATGTTGAAAAAATGCAAATGTTAGGAGCAGAAGTACTACCCGTAACGAGTGGAAATATGACCTTAAAAGATGCTACTAATGAAGCAATTCGCGATTGGTGTTCAAATCCGAAAGACACGTATTATATTATAGGTTCCACCGTAGGACCTCATCCTTATCCGGATATGGTTGCTCGTTTACAATCAGTCATCAGTGAAGAAATTCGCAAACAACTTTTAGAAAAAGAACAAAGAGAAACCCCCGACTATTTAATAGCATGTGTAGGAGGAGGAAGCAATGCTGCCGGAACCATCTATCATTTTTTAAATGAACCTTCGGTAAAGATTGTCTTAGCTGAAGCAGCAGGAAAAGGATTAAACTCCGGAGAATCTGCTGCGACTATCCATTTAGGAAGATTAGGAATCATTCACGGAAGCAAAACATTACTCATGCAATCAGAAGATGGACAAATAGAAGAACCGTATTCTATATCTGCCGGATTGGATTATCCGGGAGTAGGTCCTCTTCATGCCCATTTGTCAAAAACCAAACGTTCTGAAGTTCTGGCAATCACAGATGAGGAAGCTCTAGATGCAGCCTTTGAATTAACAAGATTAGAAGGTATAATTCCCGCCATTGAGTCGGCACATGCCTTAGGGGTATTGAAGAAAAAGAAATTTAAAAAAGAAGATATTATTGTGATCTGTCTATCGGGAAGAGGAGATAAAGATATGGAAACATACATAAAAGTTCAGAAAAAACGAAACGAATAAGATATGAAAATACAGGTAAAAACAAAGAAATTATTAGCAGACCTACAAACTCCGGTAGGAATATATTTAAAAATAAGGGATGCTTTTCCTGAATCTGCTTTACTCGAAAGTTCTGATTTTCATGGAGGAGAAGACAGCTCGTCTTTTATTGCGATGGATCCTTTAGCTAAATTTAAAGTAAAAAATTATGAAATTACAACGGAAATAAACGGGCAAACAAAAATCAAAAATTTAGAACAACCCTTAGTCAATGAATTGGATGATTTTATTAAAAGCTTTCAATTTCAGGGAGAGAATCCTGCTAAAATTAATGGTTTTTTTGGATATACTTCCTATGATAGTATTCAATATTTTGAATCGGTTGATCCTAAAAATAAAAAATATGAAAATGCGGATATTCCTGAATTATTTTACATTTTTTACCGATTTATATTAGTTATTAATCATTTAAAGAATGAATTAACCATAGTTGAAAATATTCCCCAAGGAGAAAAATCAGATATTCATCAACTAGAAGCCTTATTGCAAAATAATAATTTTGCTTCCTATAATTTTAAGATCAAAGGAGATGAAAAAAGTTTTATTTCCGATGAAGAATTTATAGAGTCTGTAAAAAAAGGGATTGCACATTGTAAAAGAGGAGATGTCTTTCAGATTGTTCCTTCACGGTGTTATTCACAAGCATTTACCGGCGATGATTTTAAAGTATATCGAGCGTTACGATCTATTAATCCGTCTCCCTATCTTTTTTATTTCGATTTTGGTTCTTTTCGAATATTCGGATCATCCCCCGAAACGCATTGTAAAATAAATAAAGGACGAGCATACATTGATCCTATAGCCGGAACTTATAAAAGAACCGGAGATGATGAAAAAGACAGAAAACTTTCAGAAAAACTCTTACAAGATGAAAAAGAAAATGCAGAACATGTTATGTTGGTAGATTTAGCAAGAAATGATCTGAGCCGAAATTGCCATGAGGTCCAATTAGAATTTTTTAAACGAGTACAGTATTTTTCACATGTAATACATTTAGTTTCTCGTGTGAGTGGAATTGTGGATGAAAATAAAAACAGTATTTCTGTATTTGCAGATACATTTCCTGCAGGAACCTTATCCGGAGCACCCAAAGTTAGAGCCATGCAATTGCTGCACGATATAGAAAAGCATATGCGAGGAATATATGGAGGATGTATCGGATATATTGGTTTAGACGGAAATTTAAATCAAGCAATTACCATCCGGTCATTTTTAAGCAAAAATAATGTATTGTATTATCAAGCAGGAGCGGGCGTTGTATCCAAGTCAAATCCCGAAGAAGAGTTGAAAGAAGTAAATAACAAGTTAGGAGCACTTAAAAAAGCAATTGATCTGGCAGAAATTTTAAAAAATTAATTATATATGAAGGCTTTACTTATTATCGATATTCAAAATGACTATTTTGAAGGAGGAAAAAATCCTCTAAATAATTCTATACAAGCTTGTGAACAAGCAAAAAACATTTTAGAAAAGTTCAGAAAAGAACAATGGCCGGTAGTCCATATACAACATGTATCTTCACGGTCGGATGCTACTTTTTTCCTTCCTCATACTCAAGGGGTAGAAATACATTCCCATGTTAAGCCGAAAGACGAAGAAAAAGTCATCATCAAGAATTTTCCAAATAGCTTTATAAATACAGATCTTCAAGATACTTTAAAGAAACTTAAAGTTGATGAACTTGTAATTTGCGGAATGATGACCCATATGTGTGTGGATGCAACTACTAGAGCAGCAAAAGACTTAGGCTATACATGTACTTTAATAGGCGATGCTTGTGCAACCCGAGATCTTGAAATTAAGGGAGAAAAAATACAAGCTAAAGAAGTTCAAAATTCATTTTTAGCAGCCTTAAGTTATTACTATGCCGATGTACAAACGGCTAACTATTTCTTAAATTCATGTTTTAAGTAAATATACAATGAAACTATTGGTTTTAGATAATTATGATTCATTTACCTATAATTTGGTTCACTTAATCAAAGAATTGAATTATACGGAAGTAAATGTATTTAGAAACGATCAAATCACGGTATCGGAAGTAGCAGACTATGATAAAATAATATTATCACCGGGCCCGGGAATACCTTCCGAATCAGGAATATTGCTCTCATTAATCAAACAATATGCTCCCACTCATTCCATTCTGGGGGTGTGCTTAGGAGAACAAGCTATAGGAGAAGCTTTTGGTGCTAAATTGACCAATTTGGAAGATGTGTATCATGGAGTAGCAACGAAAATAAGAATAATAGATGAAGACTATATATTCAAAGGCATTTCTGAAGAAATGGAAGTTGGGAGATACCATTCGTGGATTGTAGATAACCAAAATTTTCCGGATGAACTTCAAATTACGGCTGTCGATCATGATAATCAAATTATGGCTATAAAACATAAGCATTATGATGTCCACGGAGTTCAGTTTCATCCTGAATCCATACTTACCCCGAAGGGCAAAAACATTATAAAAAATTTTTTAGAAAATTAAGTTGATATGAAACAACTATTAAACAGACTCTTTGAGCATCAATATTTAAACCGAGAAGAAGCGAAAGAAGTATTGACTAAAATGGCCGCGAAAGAATATAATGAATCTCAGATTGCCGCTTTTATAAGCGTTTTTCTTATGAGAAATATTAGCATCGATGAATTTTTCGGTTTTAGGGATGCTCTTATGGATTTATGTTCGGATGTTTCATCATTAGCCGCATATGATCCTATAGATATCGTAGGTACGGGAGGGGATAATAAAAATACGTTTAATATTTCTACTCTTTCTTGTTTTGTGGTAGCCGGTGCCGGATATAAAGTTGCAAAGCATGGAAATTATGGCGCAACTTCTGTTAGCGGAGCTTCCAATGTGATGGAACAACACGGAGTTAAATTTACTGCAGATATCGGTAAACTTGAACGATCATTAGATCAATCCAATCTGGCCTTTTTACATGCTCCTTTATTCAATGATGCCATGAAGGTGGTAACACCCATAAGAAAAGCATTAGGAGTTCGTACATTCTTTAATATGCTGGGACCTGTAGTAAATCCAATAAAGCCTAAAAGAAATGTATTAGGAGTCTTTAACCTTAAAATGTCTCGTTTATATTATTATATTTATCAAAATACCGATTGTAATTATACGGTCGTGCATAGTTTAGACGGATATGATGAAATATCCTTAACCGATAATTTTAAAGTGGTTACCCATTTAGGGGAACATATCTATTCTCCCGAAGATATCGGTTTGGAAAGATGTACGCAACCGGAGTTGGACGGAGGAAAAACACCTGAAGAAGCTTCAAAAATTTTTGATAATGTATTAAATAATCAAGCAACCAAAGCCCAAAAAAATGCTGTAATAGCTAATTCGGCATTTGCCATACACAATATAAATCCCAAATTAACTATTGAAGAATGCATCAATCAAGCGAGAGAATCTTTGGAAAGCGAAAAAGCGAAACAAACTTTTCAAAAATTTTTAAGCCTGAATAATTAGGTTTAATAAAAATAAAAAAGATGAAAAAATTAGTACTTATAACATTTATCTTGTGGAATCTAGTATCCTATTCTCAAATAAAAGAAAGAGATCAAAACTTAATTGGATTTTGGCAAGGTACAGAAAAAGGAACTCGAGAAGGAGGAATACGTAACTATTGGATTAAGCAACGGAATATTGACGGAACTTTTCTTTTGTTGAAAATTCAATTGTTGGGAGGAACTGAAGAAAGAGCGATTGTAGATAAAGGGGAATGGTGGACGGAAAAAGGTAATTATTATGAACTTCATTTTACTAGTAAAACAATTGATACCTATTTTTATTATTTTCCTGATCAACAACAAGTTCAGTTTAGAAGAGGACAAATAAACGGAGATTCTGTTGATTTAGATGATGAATTTGTAGAAAAAAAAGTAGTTGATGAGGATAATCACTCATTCATTGAACCATAAAAGAAAAATATGCCTACTATTTTAGATAAAATTATTGATTGTAAAAGGATTGAAATTGAAAAATCAAAAAGGAAAATTTCAATTAAAGATCTGGAAAATAAAATACAAAATGTAAAGAAAAGACAATCGTTTAAAGAATCCATACAAAGATCTTCAACCGGTATAATTGCAGAATTTAAACGTCGATCTCCCTCGAGGGATTGGATTTTTAAAGATGCAAAAATAGAACAAATTATACCTTGTTATTCTGAAAACGGAGCAAGTGCTATATCCATTCTCACCGATACTGATTTTTTTGGAGGTAATTTGCAGGATTTGATTAATGCACAAGCCATTACACAAACTCCCCTTCTTCGTAAAGATTTTATGATTGATGAATATCAACTTTTTGAAGCTAAGGCTTACGGTGCAAGTGCAATATTGTTGATAGCCGCTGCTTTAACTGTTGAAAAAACTAAAGAATTGGCAAAACAAGCTAAAAATCTTGGATTGGATGTGTTGTTGGAATTGCATTATGAAAAGGAATTAGATTATATTAATGAATGGGTAGATGTAGTAGGAATTAATAATCGTAATTTAAAAACCTTCGTTACGGATGTACAAGTTTCATTTGACATGGTTAATAAAATACCCCCTGAGTTTTTGAAAATTTCTGAAAGTGGAATATCTTCTTCTCAAACTGTAAAAGACTTAATGCTAGCCGGATATAAAGGATTTTTAATGGGTGAAAATTTTATGAAAACGAATAATCCCGGTAAAGCTTTACAAGATTTTATTGAAGAACTTACATAATCATACCAATTAATAGATGAAAATTAAAGTTTGTGGGATGAAATATCCTGATAATATTGAGCATCTTTCTCTAATACCTATAGATTATATGGGATTTATATTTTACCCGAAATCCTTACGTTATATAGATAAGATACTCCCCGAAACCATTCTTTCACAAACTAAAGATATTTTGAGGGTTGGGGTCTTTGTTAATGAAAAAATAGAATCGCTATTCAATAGGATTGAAAAATATAAGTTGGATGTTATCCAACTTCATGGATCGGAACATCCAAAATATTGTTCAGATCTCATAAAAAGTTTTCCTAATATAAAAATAATTAAGGCTTTTAATGTATCATCTCCTAATGATTTGCACAGTACAAAAGAATATAATTCAGTTTGTGACTTCTTTCTGTTTGATACTAAAAGCACACAATATGGTGGCTCAGGGAAAAAGTTCGATTGGTCATTGATGGATTTTTATACAGGTGAACTTCCTTTTTTTTTAAGTGGAGGTATTTCAATGGAAGATGTAGGTAAAATTAAAGAAATAAAGCATCCGAAATTATATGGTTTGGACTTAAACAGTAAGTTTGAACTAGAACCGGGAAGAAAAAATATTGAATTAATAAAAGAATTTATAGAAGAAATAAACTATGAATAGAATAAAGCAATTATTTAATAAAAAACAGAAAGACATTCTTTCCATTTATTTTACGGCCGGATATCCAAATCTTGCCGATACAGGTAAGATCATAAAAGAGCTTGAAAAAAACGGCATAGATTTAATAGAAGTGGGTATACCCTTTTCAGACCCTATGGCAGATGGACCGACCATTCAGGAAAGCGGCACGTTGGCCTTGAAGAATGGAATGAATTTAAAATTGCTTTTCGAACAAATTAAAGAAGTGAGAAAAGAAGTTGAATTGCCGTTACTATTAATGGGATATCTAAATCCTATTATGCAATACGGAATTGAAAATTTTTGTAAAAAATGTAAAGAAGTCGGTGTAGATGGAGCAATTATACCTGATTTGCCTTTTAATGATTATAGTACAAAATATAAATCGATTTTTGAAACTTATGATATAAAAGTTATAATGCTTATAACTCCCGAAACATCAGAAGAAAGAATTCGCTTGATTGATGAAAATACGGATGGATTTATATATATGGTTTCATCTGCCTCAACAACGGGAGCGCAAAAAAGTTTTGATGATAAAAAAGTAGAATATTTTCAAAAAATTAATTCCATGAAATTGCGTAATCCTCGTTTAATAGGGTTTGGTATTTCTAATAAAGCTACTTTAGAAGTCGCACAATCTTATGCTAACGGCGCTATCATTGGAAGTAAGTTCATTACCTTGTTAAAAGATAATAAAACAATAGAAAAAGCGGTTCAAGAATTAAAAAATACTTTAAAAACTTGATGGGTTTTTTAGTTTTTAAGTGTTTGGTTAATACCCTTTATCTTTTCATGGAAAAAATATATGTTCATTTTTCGGTTGCAGTACAATCTTCGCCTGAACTAATTTTAACGAAAAATTATTTTAAAATAATTTTTTAAATAGTAAGTGTATTTCTTTTTATCCTTATAATAAAGGGATTTACAGAGAAAACGGGTAGATTAAAAAATACTTTTTCCATGGATCAAAAAAAAATATTTTACAAAGCCTTATTAGAAAGGGATAGTTCATTTGAAGGAACTTTTATTGTTGGTGTTAAAACTACCGGTATATTTTGCCGTCCTACTTGTTCAGCACGAAAACCTAAATTTGAGAATGTTGAATTTTTTCTTCAACTAAAGAAGCTTTAAGTAAAGGATATAGAGCTTGTAAAATATGTCATCCTATGGAAAGGAATGGTGAAACGCCGGAATATATTCATAAATTATTACAACATTTGGAAGACAACCCCAATATTAAATTAAAAGACTTTGATATAAGGAATTTTGGAATTGAGCCAATAAAAGTTAGAAGGTGGTTTCTTAAAAATCATGGAATTACTTTTCATATGTATCAAAGAATGTATAGAATAAATGAGGCATTTAAAAAATGTAAAGAAGGAAAGAATATTACACATATTGCCTATGACTCAGGATTTGAATCGTTGAGCGGATTTAATGAAACTTTTAAAAAAATAACAGGAATTACACCTAAAATGAGTAAAGAAAAACAATTAATTAATCTTACCCGCTTGGCAACCCCTTTAGGTACTATGATTGCTTGTGCCTCAGAGAAAGGCATATGTTTATTGGAATTTTCGGATCGTAAAATGTTAGAAAGAGAACTACAATTAATATCAAAGCGTTTTAATGCTTCTATTGTGCCAAGTGAAAATAGTTTATTTAAACAATTAAGGCAGCAATTAGACTCATACTTTGAAGGTACTTTAAAAGAATTTACAGTTCCTTTAGACTGGATTGGTTCTGATTTTCAAAAAGAGGTATGGAAGGTCCTTCTTCAAATACCTTACGGAAAGACTTCAACTTATGCCATTCAAGCAAAACGTATCGGTAAGCCCTCTTCTGTTCGAGCGGTTGCAAATGCTAATGGTATGAATATGATTTCAATACTGGTTCCTTGTCATAGGGTGATTGGTTCGGATGGATCTTTAACAGGTTATGGAGGAGGACTGTGGAGAAAGAAAAAATTATTAGAGTTAGAAGCAAAAGGTTCGTTACAATTAAAATTGTTTTGATATTAGCAATATAACAGACTATATAGTATAATTGGTTAGTAATTTATTTTTATCAATTCTCAATAAGTTCAAAATCTAATTGTTTCTTTTCAAGATTAGCTTTTATAACTTTAATAAATACAGTATCTCCCAACTGATATTGATTGCCGGTTCTTTGTCCTATAATAGAATAGGTCTTTTCATCATAGCGATATTCATCATCCCGTATATCTCTTGTTTTGATCATTCCTTCGGTTCCGAATTCTTTAATTTCTACATAAATACCATATTCGGTTATTCCGGTGATTACTCCCTCAAAAGATTCACCTAAGTGTTTTTCCATAAATTTAACCTGCATGTATTTAATACTGTCTCTTTCAGCATCAGCGGCTAATTTTTCCATATTGCTGCAATGTTTTGCCATATTCTCGATGATTTCTTTGTTTGCAGACGGTTTTTTGTCTAGAAAATCTTGTAAGAGACGATGGGCAATTACATCAGGATATCGGCGTATGGGAGAAGTAAAATGACTGTAATAATCGAAAGCTAAACCATAGTGACCGACATTTTCGGTTGAATATTTTGCTTTTGACATAGTACGGATGGTTAGCGTTTCAATCATATTTTCTTCGCCTTTGCCTTTTACGTCGGCAAGTAATTTATTGATGGATTGATAGGTTTTATTTTTATTGGTTATATTTATATCATATCCCAAAGTATTTACAAATTGTTTAAGAGAGAGTAATTTTATCGGATCCGGGTCGTCATGAATTCTATAAATAAAAGTTCGATCGGTTGGATTCCCTTTTTTATTGGTACTAACATATTCGGAAACTTTTTTATTGGCCAGAAGCATAAATTCTTCAATTAAATGATTGCTGTCTTTTCCAATTTTAAAATAAACTCCTACGGGATTTTTATTTTCATCTAAGTTAAATTTTACCTCTATTTTGTCAAAAGAGATTGCACCTTTGTTCATTCGGTCCTCTCTAAGTAGCTTTGCCAAATTATTAAGGGTGTGTATTTCTTCTTCAAAATCGCCCTTTTTTCCCTCAATAATCTCTTGGGCTTCTTCATAAGTGAATCTTCTGTCCGAATGAATAACCGTTCGTCCAAACCACTGTTTTTTTACTTGTGCTTTCTCATCCAATTCAAATACGGCGGAAAAAGTATATTTATCTTCTTTAGGACGTAAGGAACAAACATTATTGCTTAAAACTTCAGGAAGCATTGGAACAACTCTATCGACTAAATACACGGAAGTTCCTCTTAAATAGGCTTCTTTATCTAATAGGGTTCCCGGTTTTACATAATGGGAAACATCTGCGATATGAATTCCGATTTCCCAGTTGCCGTTGTCTAACTTTTCGATAGAAAGTGCATCATCAAAATCCTTAGCATCCACAGGGTCAATGGTAAATGTAGTGACAGTACGCATATCTCTTCTTTTAGATATTTCATCCTCTGATATGCGTATATCAAGTTTTTCCGCTTCTTTTTCAACTTCATAAGGAAATGTATAAGGTAACCCATATTCACTTAAAATAGCATGAATTTCGGTTTCATTTTCTCCCGGATCTCCTAATACTTCAACGATAGATCCCGTAGGACTATCTTCTTTATCTTGCCAATCGAGGAGTTGAACCACTACCAGTTGACCGTTTTTTGCGCCGTTGAATTTATCTTTTGGTATAAAAAAATCAGTGTGAACAGAAGGTTTATTAACTACTGCAAATCCAAAATTTTTGTTCGGAGAATATTCAAATTTTGCAACAAATTTTGTTTTGTAACGTTCCAGGATTTCAATAACTTCTCCTTCCGGTTTTCTGTTTTTAAATTGATGGACTATAGCTTTTACCATGTCATTTTGTAAAGCTTTTCCTGTTTTTCCTTTCGGTATAAAAATATCTTTTTCAAGACCGTCAACAATTAAATAGGCATTACCATTCTGACTGAAATCAATTTTTCCGGTAACGGATTCTTTTATGGAATTGATTTGATATTTTCCGGTTTTTATTTCTGTTAGTTGTTTCTCAGAAACCAAACTTAAAAGTCCTTGTATTACAAATTCCCTTTGTCTGGGATTTTTGTAATCCAGTATTGTGGATATTTGTTTATAATTGTATTGTTTATTCGGGTTTTTTATAAAGATGTTAAGTATATTTCTTTTTAAATTTCGTAGTTTCTCTTTATGTTTAGTAGAAATTATTCTCTTTTTCTTAGTCATAATATATTTTAAAATTTATTTAAATATTCGCCTATTTCATAAAAACTTATCAGATAAATTTATGTTAATAAGTAATTATTTATTGTTACAAAAAGTTAACCACAACGAATATTTATCCAATCGAATTTAATAGTTGGATTAAATACGGAGTTACTATAGGAGCAAATATAGCAGTTAATACACCATTTAAAGCCATTCCAAGTGCTCCGTAAGCGCCAAATTTTTCGCCATTTTTAACAATTTCCGCCGTACCTATAGCATGAGAAGCAGAACCCACAGCTATTCCGATTGCTTTGTGATCTTTAATTCCTAATTTAGTTAGGAATCCCCATCCGAAAAGGGCACCTACAAATCCGGTAATAAAAACTATCGCAATAGTAAGAGACGGAATACCTCCCAGTCCTTTAGATACCTCCATTGCAATAGGCGTTGTTACAGATTTTGGAGATAATGAATAAGCTATAATGTCTGAAGCGCCTAGAATTTTTGCTATAACAACCACGGAAATAATTCCCGCAAGACTTCCCGCTATCATAGCGATAAAAACTCGTATATAACTGCCTTTTAAATGTTTTATATACAAATAAAGCGGTAGACCCAAAGTTACCACGGATGGTCCCAGCCAAAAAGAAATTAAAGAGGTATTATTGTTATAATCTTCATACGAAGTATGTGTCACTTTTAAATAGACAATCAATAGGATTATAGAGGTTATACCCGGATGAAGTATTTTATATTTGAATTTAGTAAACAACAGATTACATAACCAAAAAACCAGTAAGGTTAACGTTATATGAAAAAGAGGAGTATCTAAAAATTCCTTCATTCTTTTTTCTTTCTAATAAGTAAACTTACAGTTAATAACACGATAAAGGTACTAAGTATAATGGATATTAAAATTGCTAACCATTCCTTAGATATTAGGTCCCATTGGGAAGCTAATCCAACCCCTAAAGGTATAAATAAAATTAGCATATTATTTAAAAAGAAAGTAGCTACTTCTTTTATATCCTCCACTTTTATGATATTCAATTGTAAAGACACAAGTAATAACAGCATGCCTATTATGCTTCCCGGTATCTTAATTTGCAGGATGAAAACTATTAATTCACCAATAAAATACAACAGTAATATAATTCCTAATTGTGAAATTAATTTCATATAGCAAAATTACTATATTAAATATAAATCAAATATTATTTTTCATAAGATATTTAATCAAAAAAATAATTTTTAAGTAAAAATTTAGATTTTGATTTGTATTTTGATAAAATTACGATTAAATATTTTATATATTGGAAATAATTATTCCATCACTAGTTTATAAATAAGCCAATTTGTTTAGGCTAAATAGCTAGACGCTTTATCAATAAAATCAATAGTTTCAATCGAATTTTCAGCATCTAAATGAGATGAGGTTGAATTTTTTAACGAATGTACTATTTCTTTATATAACAATTTATGAAGCGGTTCTTTGGGTAAATCAATACCTTCAAAAAAGCTCTCTTTTACATTATAATGTACTAGTTGATCCAAATATTGGCCACCAATTTTTATTGTTCCTTTTTCTGCAATGATAGTAATTGATGATTCAAAGTTTTTTTCATAGGTAGAGATGGTGTAACACATACTTCCCAGTGTCTTTCCCGATTTAAATTGTAAAATTCCACTATCGGGGAATTCAATTACGTTTTGATGCGTATAATTGGCAGTTAAATTGCTTATTAATTCAATTTTTCCCAACAAATAATGTATTATGTCTATGAAATGAGAAAATTGCGTAAACAGTATTCCTCCATCTAACTGCTTTGTTCCACGCCATGAATTTTTTTTATAATAGCGGTTATTTCTGTTCCAAAAACATTCAATATTTATAAGAAAAATTTCACCTAAATAATCATTGTCAATTAAATTTTTGACATGATTTATTATATGTGAAAAACGTAATTGCAAAGAGGTAAATAATCGAACATTATTATTCTTTGCAATAGTAATTAATTCTTCAATCTGGAATTTATGGAATGTAATGGGTTTTTCCACCAACACATTTTTAGATAATTCCAGGATTTCTTTCGTTTGTTTATAATGGTAACCGTTGGGTGTTGCAACTATATACAAATCAATATCAGGGAAAATAATATGGCATTCTGATATACTTTGAAAAATAGGGATATTTTTATTTTCCAAAATAAAATTATCCGTATCTATCAAAGCAACTACATTTAAATTTTCATTATGTGATATATTTTCAAAGTGTATTTTTCCTATATGGCCGTATCCTATAATAGCTATTTTAAGAATGTTTTTTTTCAAATTTATTTAAATATTTTACAAATTGAATTAATAAAATTACAGCAATTGAAAATATTAGACCTGCTAATGCGAAAGTAAGAGTATCACGTTTATAAAATAAAGATTTACTATTTACTAATTGTGGCTCAGAAATTAATGATATTACTTGAGATTCTTGAACTTTTTCAACTTCAATTTCAGCTAATGATTTGGTTATTTCTAAGGATTTATTAAGTAAGTCTTGTTCAACGTTTGTCTTTGATTCTCCATTTAATGATATGGAAGAGGAAACTTTAGTTTTGTCTCCTTTAGCTATAGATAATAATAAGGTATCAATTACTTTTAAATCTTTTTTATATAGATTGCTTTTAATATCCAGAGAATTTAAATTAGCATCTTTAATTTTTTTATAAAAGATATCATTTTCAATGGGATCTATAATTTTACTTTTGATTTCATCAGGTGAAAGTTTTTTTAAAGATGTAATGTATACAATATGATTAGGATAATCTGTATCTACCAAAAGTTTTCTGAAATCCTCTATTTTAAATTGTCTTGAAAAAATAGTATCATTTTTATAAAAATCTGAATTTTTTTGTACATAACGGTAGAAAATATCTAGTTCGCTTGTAAAAGTTTTTATGGGACTGATCGAAATTGATTTTAAATCCTTGAAAAATGCATTATCCAATTTTCCGCATGATTGATTATATGAATTAATTTGTTGGTAAAGTTTGGACGCACTTTTAAAATTAGGAGCTAAAATCATTTCATAATTATAATAGCTTGGTAAAACTCTTTTATTGAAATATCCTACTAAGCCAAATATTATAACAGTAATTACTATTATGAAAAAATATCTTTTTAATAAAATAAAAAACCATAAAAGAGGTGTTATAATATTCTTCCAGAAAAAATTAAGAGTAGAAGAAATAAAATTTTTAAAGATGTTTTTAAAATAATCTAAGAGACTTATAAAATCAAGATCTGGATTTAAATTTTTATTATTTTCCAAATTTAAATTTTTATTTTCGTTATCCATTTATTTTATATAATTAATTCTTAATAGTTAAAATTTGCTCTAATATTTTTTGAGTGATCAAATACGTAGGTTTTACACCGGTTAAACCCAATCCTCCGGAGGCTAATGTACTTCCAGTTTCTAATGGATTATCTGAAGCATAATAAGCATATCTTAATTTTACGTTTTCACCTATATGATGACGTATTTTAGATGCCACTTGAATAGCTTTTTGATAATGTGCTCCCTCCATTTCTAAACCGATGGCTTTCCAAGATGTTTGCATAAAATAAGTCAAAACATTTTTATTTTGTAAAGAAGTACCTAATACGGTAATCATGGCTCCTTTATAAGCGTTAATATTATATCCCTCAAAATCTTTTAAAGAAAGTTGGTTATGAAAAGGGTAGTTATCTGCTGTCCCTTCAAATATATGAGCAGTTGGAATCATAATATCGCCTTTATTTCCAACTAAAATTCCGGCTTTACCTAAGATAGATATTGAGTCAACATTTAGCTTTAATTTTTCTTTCGCATTATTTATAGGCCTTAATAATTCATCCATTATCTCAAAAGCTTGTTCTCCGAATGCATAATCAAAAACAATTAAAATGTCTTCTTTGTTTATGTTTTTAATATTTTTAAAAGGGGTGTTTTTAAAATTAATCTTAGATAGATCGAAGATTTGAACGTCAATATTTGATCCGCTGGTATCTTTACTGTATATCATGCCATTTTTTTGAGCATAACTTTTTACAGAATCAACTAAATCTAAATTTTTACTTAAATCTTCATACATTTTTAATTCTTCATCTGCATGAAAAGTCTTATTTAAAGAATCAAAAGCATACAACATATTTTTCACACTATGCATATTGGAGCTTATAATGTGAATTTTTTTATTTATTAACTTATTTTTAATTAATGTTTTTTTAACATTTTCCGCCCATTTTTCACCAAATAAATGATGACCTACTCTTTCCTTCAAAATGGAGCTGAAAAATATTTCTCTTCTTCGAATTCCTATTTCGTCTTCTTTACTTACTCTTCCTAAATTGTAAATAATCTTTATAAAACGATCAGGATCATTTGTTTCTTGAAAGTTTTTATAAGCAGTAATTACTTCATCAAAACTTCTGCCCAGCATGGTGGCTATATGAGCTAAAATTACCTCTCTTTCTTTTCTTTTTAAAGGTTCAGAGCTTAAGGCTGCATTTTCAACAGATATCCAAATTCTTCCCACTTTTCCGTTAAAATCATGAGTTCTTTTTCTGATTTTGTCTGCTTCATTATATAAAAACGTAAGGTGGGTTAATATATCATAAATTTCAGATCTTCCTAATAATACTTCAATGTTCATTTGGTGCTCATCCACCCGATAACAAGTTCTCCTTCTTTTTTTAGGATAGATAGGGGTAAATGATGATTTGTCTAATCCTTCATTGGAGGTTAAAAATATAAATGAACATTCTTCAATACCTTGGGGGAGCCTATCTAAAACATAGTTGAGCCCATTAAGTTCCACTTTATCCGGATCGGCTATTGATCCATATATTTCCGGATTTAATTTTAATAAATAGTTTCTTAATTCAAGTCCTGAAGTACCCGTTGGTTTGAAGCCACCTCGGTTAAAAAGATGACGCATGGTAATATATAATCTTTCAATTACATCTGTCGATTCTCTGGCTTTATATATTGTCATCTTGATAATTTTTTAAACAAAGATAATACATTCTTTTATTTGGTATAGGGATTAATAATTGGACGTAACCCTTTATGGAAAAAAGATTTCCGTATTAGTTATAATATAAATTAGAATAAATATTTAAATAAGTTGTGTGTATTAATATAATAATATTAAAATAACTAATGTATCAGAAAATAAAATTCAATCATATTGCTCTTTTGTTGGTTTAAAAATTTATATTAAAAAAAAATATTAAATAATTAGTATAAAGGAAAAATTAATAAGAGGTATAAAGTATAAATTATTTTATTTTATCACAAAAATAAAGCCAAAGTATATTTTGCGTATCTTTTTTGAATATTTTAGCTAAAATTTATAAATTATATTGTCTCGTCATAAAAACTGTAATTACAGCATTATAATTGATTTTATTTATTTGTAATTAAATCTTTGAATTTCTTAATATGGATTAATAAATTATATTTTGCCCTTAAGCTCATAAGATAAGGAGTAGTAAATTTTCTTTATTGTTCTTGTGAAATTTTATTTGATGCAATAAGAAGAGAAACTACAAACATATATGTATCAGTAGTAAAAGTTAATATATAAAAATTCCTACAGATTTGATTTAACGTAACTAGTCATTTTTTGATATAAATGATATCGAGTATTTCCGCCATAAATTCCATGATCTTTATCAGGATAAATAGCTGTATCAAATTGTTTTCCATTTTCAATAAGAGCTTTGATCATTGCTGCAGAATTTTGAAAATGTACATTGTCATCTGCCGTTCCATGAATAATTAAAAATTTACCCTGTAAATCTTTTGCAAAGTTTATAGGTGAATTTTCGTCATATCCTGTTGGATTTTCTTGTGGAGTTTGTAAAAATCGTTCGGTATAAATAGTATCATAGAATCTCCAATTGGTTACCGGCGCAACAGCTATTCCCATTTTAAATAATCCATTAGACTTTGTCATACATAGAGAAGTTAAATAACCACCAAAGCTCCAGCCCCATATCCCAATTCTGTTAGAATCGATAAAAGATTGGGTTTGCAACCACTTTGCAGCAGCAATTTGATCTTCAAGTTCAAGTTTACCTAGCTGTTTATATGTTGATTTTTTAAAGTATTCCCCTCTTCCTCCGGTTCCTCTTCCATCAACGGAAACAATTATATATCCTTCTTGCGCAAGCATTTGGTGCCACCAATAATTGAATGAATCCCAAGAATTGGTTACCGTTTGAGATCCGGGGCCTCCGTATACATACATTAAAACAGGATATTTTTTATCAGGATTGAAATTTATAGGTTTAATCATGTATGATTTCAACTTAATCCCATTTTTAGCTGGAATTTCAATAAATTCTAATTTTTGAATTTCTTTCTTATTGGCATAAGATACTAAGGACGAATTATCTTCCAGAGTTTTTAATATAGATCCGTTATTGTTCCTCAATGTAAATACAGGAGGTGTATTTGCTGTACTAAATTGATCGATGAAATAAGAAAAATCAGTACTAAATGAAGCATTATGGGTTCCTATTTCATTTGTTAAAATTTTCTGTTTACCGGTTTTAATGTTAACGGAGGTAACTATCCTATTGTTAGATCCTTTTTCATTGGATTGAAAGTATAAGAGGGAATTTTTATTATCTATTCCATAAATTCGAATTACGTCCCAATTCCCTTTAGTAATAGGTTTTATTATTTGTCCTTTAGCATTATAAAGATATAAGTGATTGTAGCCGTTTTTTTCGGAGTTTAAAACAAAACTTCCATCGGCTAATAAATTAATATAAAGTTTGTCAGTGTCAATCCAAGTAGTGGATGTTTCCGTTACTAATAATTGAGTGTTAAGATTTGCCGGGTTTATTTTTAAAACAGTAATTTTATTTTGAAAACGATTGGAAGTTATTGCGAATAAATCTCCATTGGGTGAGAATTTACTATTTATAATATAATAATTTTCGTAATTAGATAAAGAAACCGTATTAATTTCTTTTTTATCTAAATTATATAACTTTAAGCTAACAATAGAATTGTCTTCTCCAGCTTTTGGATATTTATAAATGAAATGATTGGGATACAAAAAGTTTTCATATAATGGAATATCAATTTCTTTAACATGAGATTCATCAAAATGTATAAAGGCAATATTCTTTCCGTCCGGCGACCATTCAAAGTTTCTTACATGAGCAAACTCTTCTTCATAAACCCAATCTGAAATTCCATTTATGATTTTATTCTTTTTTCCATCATGCGTAACTTGTGTTATTTGCAATGAGGGAAATTCTTGATAATAGATATTATTTTCATAAACAAATGCTATTTTAGAACCATCAGGAGAAAAAATAGGTTCTTGTATGGGTTTTTTGTTGAAAACCTCAAAAAATGATTGGGTTTTTATGTTATACAGAGTATAAATTCCCGATTTTGAGCGTCGATATATTGGAAACGATTCATTTTCTAAAAGTAAATAATTTTCATCGTTATTAAATAAATAATCGGAATAAGTACCCGAAATGATCGTATTTATTTTATCAAAGGCATCATAGGAATATTTTTCAATACCATTTTTAGTTAGAATAGTATATTCTTTACCATTTTTTAAAGATTTTATTCCTGAAATGGTTTTTGGATAAAATTTACCGCTCCATATTTCTTCTAGTGTTATTTTTTGAGCATTAATATTTACTACGAATATGCATAAAATTATAGATAACAATATACTTTTATCAAATCTCATAAAGATCATTTTTAAAATTTAGAATAATAAATAATAGCTTTTATTAGCTAACATACGCTTTTAATAACAAACGAAAGTACCTTCAATTAATTATTGAAATTGGGATCAACGGCTTTTGGAGACCAATCATTTAAAAATTTTTCAACTTTTTTAACGTCATATCCTGAATTGTTGTCTTCTAAAAAATCAGATTGCTGCGTATGAATTCTTTCACCTTTTTCATTTAAGATTACGAATACTGGAAAACCAAAACGTTGAGGATAGCCTAACTTAGCTAAAATAGACTCATTTTTATTTTCTTTTGAATAATTTAAATGATATACAATATAATTTTCCGTTAAAATATTCTTTATAGCATCGTTATTTTGAGTTAGAGTATTGAATCGAATACACCAGATACACCAATTTCCACCGATTTGAAGCAAAATAAATTTTTTTTCTTTTTTAGCTTCACTAATACAAGAATCAATTTTTTGTTGAGCATGATCTTCAGGATTATATATTTTTTTATCTTGTGAAAATACCATTGAGACAAAAAATATACATAGAACTAAAAATTTGATTTTCATTTTTATCAAGGGTTTTCGGGTGATTCTTCTTCTTTTAATTGTTGTTGCTGATCTTTAGTTAATTTACTTTTAAGATTATCAATAACTTTATCATATATATGCTGTAAAGCATTTACATCTGTATAGTAATATATGTAACTGTTTTGAAAAATTTCTTTAGTGGTATGATGAGCCTTAAATATAGAAACGTATGTATCAAAAGCAGTTTCTTGATCCAATGGAAGATTGGTTGGAGTTTGTTTATATAAATATATGTCACTTAAAATAGCAATCATATCCTTTTTAGAGAGCAGATGTTCAGGTTTTTCAAGCGGGTGTTGGCATGAAAAAAGCACTAAAGACAGACTAATAAATATATAAAAATAAAGCCTCATAATCTTCCTAATAAAGACATAAATTTCATTTTAATTACTCCGAAAACAGCTTCACTGATGATGGCTCCACTCATCTTCGATTTTCCTTTAGTTCGGTCTGTAAATATAATAGGAATTTCTACAATTTTAAATTTTTTGCAATACGCTCTAAATTTCATTTCAATTTGAAAGCCATATCCTACTAATTCCACTTGATCTAGAGGTAATTCCTCCAATACTTTTCGAGTGAAACATACAAAACCGGCAGTAGAATCGTTAATGGGCAATCCGGTAATCAAACGCACATATTTAGAGGCAAAAAAAGAAAGTAGCACCCGATTCATCGGCCAATTAACTACATTAACACCCTGGCAATAACGAGAACCAACAGCTAAATCTGCTCCATTTTTACAAGCCCGATACAGTTTAATTAAATCATTAGGATTATGTGAAAAGTCAGCATCCATTTCAAAAATATAATCATATCCCTTTTGCAATGCCCATTTAAAACCATGAATATAGGCTCTTCCCAAGCCATTTTTAGTACTTCGAACTTCTAAAAAAAGACGATTGGAATATGTTGGAATTAAGTCGGCAACCGTCTCTCCTGTGCCATCAGGAGAAGAATCATCTACAATCAATATATCGAAATCCTCTTCCAGGCTAAACACACATGAAATGATATCTTCAATGTTTTCAATTTCATTGTATGTAGGAATTATGACTAGTTTTTTATCGGACACAGTATATTGTTTTTAATAAAGTAAATTTATGTTTCTAGCAACATTAGCAACAAAGGTAATCCAAAATTATAAGTTAGTTGGATAAAAAATAAGAAAACAAGAGTTCTCTATCAGTTTCTTTTTCAGCTTCTTCAAATAAGGTAATTAATTGTTTAAACTTTTGGAGTTTATCTAAATCTAAGTTTTGGAAATTAATTTTTACAGGCAACTCAATAATACCGGTAAGCGTATCCCAAAGTCCGTCCAAATTATTGGCCGTATGAGAATCAAGGCCGAATTTTTTTTGAAAAACTCGGTAAAATTTAGGTAAAGAAGAAATAGATTGGAAATCAAAAGAAACTGTTTTCATCTTTGTTGAAAAGTCTTATAATGGTCATAAGTTACAAAAATTAGTCCATCATTCGAAAAAATAACACGATCGGCACCTCTCATACCGCATTTATAATTTAAATCGGCTTCCGTCCATTTTCTTCCCTTTTTCGATGGAATCTTATTTTCTCTATTTTTAAATATATCCCCGCCAATTATTTTACCCGGGAGTATTTGACATAAATTACCTTTTTCGGGTTTCCAACCGGCTTTACGCGCATCTAATCTTTTAATATAATAATTTGGTAAGGAATGATGTATTTTTATATAATTTATAACAATATCTTCTGAACTTAGCTGTTCTATATTAAATTGCCCAACATTTAATTTTTTAGTTGAAAGGTTATAACTAAGGATTAAGGAAATTATTATTAAAACACTAAAGAAAAGACTATAAAAAAAGGGTTGTTTTTTAATTTTCATGCTAATAATTCAAATATAAGTAATAAAATTATCTAAATAATGAATAAGTTTTTTTACTTTTGCCAAATTTCTTTTATATCATGTATATAGAAAGTAATAAAAATCCAAAAATAAAGAATTTAGTAAAATTATTAGAAAAAAGTAAAGAAAGGAAAAGTCAAAGGAAATTCATTGTTGAAGGCAAAAACGAAAATTTTTTCGCCTTAAAAAATGGTTTTGTTCCTATTGAATTTTACATACAACCACATATTTTTCAAGATTCTATAACACTTCCTTCTTCCGCTATAAAATATGAAGTATCACAATCTGTTTATGATAAGATCGCTTATAGGAAACTATCTGAAGGCATACTGGGGGTTTATGAATATAAGACCTATGAATTAGACCAAATAAAATTACCGAATCGCCCATTTATCCTGGTTATTGAATCAATTGAAAAACCGGGTAATCTTGGGGCAATATGCAGGTCAGCAGATGCGTTTGGTGTAGATATGGTTGTAGTATGTGAAGAAAAAGCAGATCTGTATAATCCCAATGTACTACGGTCATCGGTAGGAAGTTTTTTTAATATTCCTATTATATCAACAAATAATGCAAATATATATGATTTTCTTATAAAAATGGGTGTGCCAATTTATGCTACTTATATGACTGAAACCTCAAAAATTATACAAAATGTTGATTTTACCCAATCAGCTGCAGTCATATTTGGAACAGAGCATTCCGGTATTTCTGATTTTTGGAAAGATAAAATAAAAGAAAATATACTAATTCCTATGAAAGGACAAATAGATTCATTAAATGTAAGCAATGCAGTTGCAATTGTTTGTTATGAAGTGGAAAGACAAAAAATCATGTTAAACAAGCACTTATGAAAATAATATTTGCAAACTTTATGTGTATTATGTCATAAAAATATATTATTCTTGTTCTTTATTAATTAGAACTTATATCTTTGTATGAAATTGTTTAGAAAAAGAGAACATTGTTACTCTATTATTTGTTGAAAAAAACAAGAATATTGTAATATAGTTGGATAAATAACACTAAAAAGCTTAATAAAGTAAGACTAAAATTTGTACAACTATGTTTGAAATTTTTAAAGACAAATCAGGTGCTTTTCGATTTAGACTGAAAGCAAAAAACGGGCAAATTATCCTGGCAAGTGAAGGATACACCCAAAAAACAAATTGTCAAAAAGGTGTTAGTTCTGTAAAAAGAAATTCTAAAAACGAAGATCGTTTTGAATTGAAACAGTCCACTAACAAAAAATGGTTCTTTAACTTAAAAGCCGGTAACGGACAAATAGTAGGAACCAGCGAGCTTTATGACAATGAAACTAATGCTAAGAATGGTGTAAAATCAGTAATGAACAATGCCCCGACAGCAGAAACGGTTGATTTATCTAAATAGAAAAATTTACCGGAGCCTATAAATTAGGTTTGAATATTTACTAAAAATAAAAGCTGTGAATTTTCACAGCTTTTATTTTTTATAACTAAGAAATGATTTTTTTACGATAGGGTATTTTTAATTCTTTTTAAAGCTTCAATAAGATCTTTTTCAGAAGCCGCATACGATAATCGTATGCAATTACTGTCTCCAAAACATACACCACCCACTGTTGCTACATGTGCTTTTTCTAATAATAATAAAGCAAAATCGTCGGAATTTGTAATCTTATGTCCTTGAATAGTCTTTCCAAAATAAAAAGATACATCAGGAAAGAAATAAAATGCTCCGGCCGGTTTATTAACTTTAAATCCCGGAATTTCGTGCAATAAATTGTATATAAGCTCCCTTCTCTTTTTAAAACCGTCAATCATATAATTAATAACTGAAGGATCAGCTTCAATAGCTGTTATAGATGCCATTTGAGCAATACAATTTGCTCCTGAGGTCATTTGTCCTTGAATTTTATCACAAGCATCAGTAAGCCATTTTGGGCCTCCTAAATATCCAATTCTCCAACCTGTCATGGCATACGATTTGGAAACGCCGTTAATTGTTACAGTCTGATTAAAAACTTCAGGAAATTGAGCTATACTTTCGTGTTTTCCTTCGTAATTTATATATTCATATATTTCATCAGAAATAATAATTACGTTAGGATGCTTTTCCAATACCTTAGCTAAGGCATATAATTCCTCTTTAGTATAGACGGTTCCCGAAGGATTACATGGAGAGCTGAATAAAAACGCTTTGGTTTTTGGAGTTATAGCATTCTCAAGCTGTTCGGGTGTGATTTTAAAATCAGTGTCAATGGTAGTAGTTACCACAATATTTTCCCCTCCGGCAAGTTTAACCATTTCATAATAGCTTACCCAATAAGGAGCAGGAACGATTACTTCATCTCCATCATTAATGATTGAAAGCAATACATTAATAATAGACTGTTTTCCTCCGTTCGAAACTACTATTTGATCAGGTTTATATTCTAAATTATTGTCTCTTTTAAATTTATTAGCAATAGCTTTTCTTAATTCAAGATATCCGGGAACGGGTGTGTAGGATTTAACACCATCATTAATCGCTTTGATGGCAGATTCCCTTACAAATTCAGGAATTTCAAAATCAGGCTCTCCCAAAGTTAAGCTAATAACATTGATTCCTTGAGCTTTTAATTCTCGAGCTTTGTTAGACATAACAAAGGTTTGAGAATAGCTAAGACGATTAACGCGATCGGATAATAAATTCATTTTGGACTAATTAATTTTTATTGTTTTTCAAAACTCAAAAATACAGTATTTTTTTAGATTAAAATAGTTTTATAAGATAAAAATATGAAGAGTATTCAGTTCAAAATCAGTAAATATAAACTCTTTTTATAGAATACATTTTTTGTGTATTTTTGTAATCTTATTTTATATTCTGTAATTTGAGAAGAAAAAAAAATATACTAATTCCCAATTTAGAGCTTACTACTGCCGGAGCTAAAGGGGTTGCGATAGGAAAAACTGAAGAAGGAAAAACAGTATTAGTAGGATATGCCGTACCGGGGGATGTAGTTAATGCCCAGGTAATTAAGTCTAAAAAAAATTATTACGAAGCTAAAGTTTTAGATTTTATTAAATATTCTTCTGATCGAGTGGATCCCGAATGTATGCATTTTGGAATATGCGGAGGTTGTAAATGGCAAAATCTTTCTTATGAAAAACAATTAGAATATAAAGAGAAAGAGGTTTACAATAATATAAAAAGAATTGGAAAAATTGATAATTTTCAAGAATTAACCATTGTCCCTTCAACGGATAAGTATTTCTACAGAAATAAAATGGAATTTTCCTTTTCTAATGCTCGATGGTTGACATCTGAGGAAATACAATCCGATATAGATATTGAAGATAAAAATGCGTTGGGTTTTCACATACCTCAACAATGGAATAAAGTATTAGACATTAAAGAATGTTTTTTACAACAAGAACCTTCAAATAAAATCAGAAATTCAATTAAAGAGTTTGCTTTAAAGCATAAGATGGAATTTTATGATTTTAAAGAACAAAGCGGATTTCTTAGAACATTAATGATTCGTTCTAATTCTAAAAATGATCTAATGGTTTTGTTACAGTTTTTTAGAGAGGATGAGCAAAATATTGGCAAAATATTGAACTATATTCGTGAAGAATTTCCTGAAGTAAAAACGATTCTTTATGCAATAAATTCTAAAGGAAATGACAGCTTATATGATTTGGATGTTAAAATATTCCATGGAAATGGTTTTTTAACGGAGGAGATAGAAGGACTAAAATTTAAAATTGGACCCAAATCATTTTTTCAAACTAATTATAAACAAGCCGTAAAATTATACGAAATAGCAAGAGATTTTGCAGATTTAAAAGGCGATGAAGTAGTGTATGATCTTTATACAGGAACAGGAACCATAGCGCAATTTATTTCTCGTAAAGCAAAAACGGTGGTCGGTGTAGAAGCGGTACCCGAGGCAATAAAAGCTGCGAAAGAAAATGCAGAGTATAATAATATTAAAAATTGTCGTTTTTATTGTGGAGATATGAAAGATATTTTCACGGAAGAATTTATTCATGAAAACGGTCATCCGGATATTATTGTTACCGATCCGCCGAGAGAAGGAATGCATAAAAATGTAGTAGACACTATATTACGCATAGCCCCCCAAAAAATAGTTTATGTAAGTTGTAATTCAGCAACACAAGCTAGGGATCTGGAGTTGATGAAAGAAAAATATGAGGTTGTAAAAGTTCAAGCTGTAGATATGTTTCCACAGACTTATCATGTTGAAAGTGTTGCGCTTCTTAAACTAAAATAAAAATGTTTCAAAAAAAAATAAATATACTATTCGTCCTATTCTTTATAGGTTTACTTGTTTTTTCCTGTGTAGATGATGATGTTTGCGACAAAGTTACTACACCAAGATTGACTATAGAATTGGATAGTTTAGGTAATAAATATAAGAAAACCCGATTATATGTTGACAGGAAAATGCCGGATGGTTCTGTACATTCGGAAGGTGTCTTTCTTGGGAAAGACAGTATTCAATTACCATTAAATTCTTTATCCGATGAAACTGTTTTTTATTTATATGATACACTGCATACTCCGGATTCAAGTAAAAATATTATTACAATAAAATACCTGACTGATCAGCAATTTGTTTCAAAGGCATGTGGATTCAAGATAATATTTAATGAGGTAACTTATGATGCAACTGCGCTTACAACTATAAAATCCTTAACAGGTCAAACTAATCAAATTTATAATGAATCCTCTACGAATTTACGTATTGCTTATTAGTGTATTTCTGGGTATATATGCTCATTCCCAAACTAAAAGCAACGATTCTGTCCCGGTAAAAAATCCAAAGCATCAACTATTTATAGGAGTGGATTTATTAAATCCGGTTGCTGGTTTTTTTGCAGATAAAAAAAATTATAGTAGTTTTATTGCTTATAAAATTAAAAATAGGTGGTTGGCTATTGCCGAAGTAGGGTATGAAAAAAATATTTATAATAAAAATAACTGGAATATTGATGCAAAAGGAGTTTTTGGAGAAATAGGAATAAATTATATTTTAACTAACAACTATGAAAAATCAGGCGAAGGGTTTTATATAGGAGGAAGATTTGGTTATTCCCCTTTCAAGCAAAATGTAAAAAAATATCCTCTTAAGGGAATGAATCCCGAAGGGCAAATACAAATAATTGGAGAAGGTTCTTTACCGGAAGCAAATGTAAGTTCCGGCTGGTTAGAAGCAGTGACAGGAGCTAAAGTTCAAATTGGAAACTCACCGTTTTATATTGATTTCATGGTTCGTCCGAAATTTCTATTGTTTTCCAGCAAACAGAAAAATGTAGACAATTTAGTTATTCCCGGGTATGGAAAAGATAAGGGATCGGCAAATATATCTCTTTTCTGGGGGATATCTTATAAATTATTTTAATCCTATTAAAACCTATTGTATTACTAATAGATAAAATAATTAATAAAATATAAATTATATTTTTGTAAAATATTTAAATATATGAATATTACAATTGTTGGGACAGGATATGTAGGACTGGTTTCAGGAACATGCCTTGCAGATTTGGGACATAGTGTACATTGTGTTGATATAAATGAAGAAAAAGTTACCTTGATGAAAAGTGGGCAAGTACCCATTTATGAACCACAATTAGAAGAAGTATTTCTGAGAAATATAAAAGGAGGTCGTTTGTTTTTTACCACGGATTTGAGTGAAGCAATGCGAGTTTCAAATGTAATATTTTTAGCCTTGCCAACTCCTCCTGGAGAAGATGGTTCAGCGGATCTGTCTTACGTACTGGAAGTTGCCGGTCAAATAGGAGATCTAATGACTGAATATACCTTAATTGTAAATAAAAGTACGGTTCCGGTAGGTACAGCAGAAAAAGTCAAAAACCTGATAAAATCAAAAACACAAGTACCTTTCGATGTAGTTTCAAATCCGGAATTTTTACGAGAAGGATACGCTGTGGAAGATTTTATGAATCCTGAAAGAGTAATTGTGGGAGCTGGTTCACAAAAAGCATTTGAAATAATGGATAAAATTTATTTGTCCTTAACTAATGCCGGTGCTAAAATGATAAAGATGGATGAAAAATCTTCTGAGTTAACAAAATATGCTTCCAATTCTTTCTTAGCCACCAAAATCACCTTTATGAATGAAGTAGCTAATTACTGCGAAAAGGTAGGAGCAGATGTTGATAAAGTACGATTAGGTATGGGGTCGGATGAAAGAATCGGGAATCGATTTTTATTTCCGGGTGTAGGATATGGAGGGAGTTGTTTTCCCAAGGATGTAAAAGCTTTAATTAAAAGCGGAAAAGAAGTTGGATATACTTTTGAAATTTTAGAATCTGTAGAAGAGGTAAATCAAAGACAAAAAACCATATTAGTGCCTGAAGTCGAAAAATATTTAGGTGATTTAAAAAATAAACAAATAGCAATTTGGGGGTTAGCTTTCAAAGAAAATACGGATGATATTCGGGAAGCTTCCTCACTTGAAATAATTAACATGCTTCTGGATAAAGAAGCGAAAGTAAAAGCATACGATTCGATTGCTGTCAATAATGTAAAAAAAATATTAGGCAATAAAATAGAATATGCCAACAATATGTATGAATGTGTAGAAGGAGCAGACGCTTTAATTATTGTAACAGAATGGGGTGAATTTAGACATCCCCATTTTGATATTTTAGAAAAAAAGATGAATAATAAAGCTATTTTTGATGGAAGAAATCTTTATAATGTAGATGAATTAGAAATTCATGGCTTTTATTATAAAAGTATTGGTAGGAAATTAATAAATGGATAGATAATTTTAAATAAATGAAAAAATTAATAATTACAGGAGGAGCCGGATTTATCGGATCTCATGTAGTCAGAAGATTTGTAAATCAGTATCCGGAATATAAAATTTTAAATTTAGATGCATTAACTTATGCAGGTAATTTAGAAAATTTAAAAGATATAGAAAATAAGCCTAATTACCAATTTTTAAAAGCCGATATAACTAACGAAGAACAAATAAAAGAAATATTTTCAGAATTTCAACCGGATGGAGTAATACACTTAGCCGCAGAATCTCATGTAGACAGGTCCATAACCACACCTTTGGAATTTGTAAAATCTAATGTTATAGGCACGGTTATTCTTTTAGATGCTGCAAAAAAAGTATGGAATAATAATTATGAAGGTAAAAGATTTCATCATGTATCAACAGATGAAGTGTATGGTACATTAGGTGAAACCGGTTTTTTTACTGAAGAAACAAAATACAATCCTCACTCCCCTTACTCGGCTTCGAAAGCCTCATCAGATCATTTTGTAAGAGCATATACAGATACCTATGATTTACCGGTGGTAATTACCAATTGTTCTAATAACTACGGACCTAATCATTTTCCGGAAAAATTTATCCCGTTGTTAATTCATAATATTATTAATAATAACCCATTACCTGTATATGGTGATGGAAATTATACCCGTGACTGGTTGTATGTAATTGACCATGCCATAGCTATTGACCAGGTTTTTCATAAAGGAAAAAACAAAGAAAATTATAATATAGGAGGTTTTAACGAATGGAAAAATATTGATTTAGTTCACTTATTATGTAAATTGATGGATAAGAAATTAGGAAGAAAAGAAGGAGAAAGTGCTAAATTAATAACTTTTGTTAAAGATCGTCCCGGACATGATTTACGTTATGCTATTGATGCTACTAAAATAAACAAAGAGCTAGGATGGAAACCTTCCGTAAATTTTGAGGAAGGATTAACTAAGACTATTGATTGGTATATGGATAATCAAGATTGGTTAAACCACGTAACCAGTGGCTCATATCGAAAATATTATGATGAACAATATGATTTAACGTAATACCTATCATGAGTAAAATAAGTGTATTTATTTTTTCGTTGTTATTTATAATAAATTCTTGTACACAAAGTAAGGAAAGTAAAAAACAAACAACTAATACCTATCAAAAAGAAGGATTATCTATTAATTTACCTTTACATTGGAAAGTTAAAAACGATTATTTCAAAGAAGGAGTTAGATATCTTGAATTAGACAAATACACTAATTACAAAATAGAAAGTACCATAGCGATTAGCATTTTTAATAAGAAATTATCTGCCGACTCTATAGTAAGTGATCAAATCAATCAACTTCAATTTTTTTATCAAAAAGTAAATTTTAAAGTTACAAGCAAAAATAAATCAACCCATCTTGGTAAGTTTAATTGGATAACTACCTATTACGAAGCCGATGATACCAGAGACAAAGTTTACGGTGAAGTTGGGGCTATGCACTATGAAGATAAAACAATTACTTTACAAATAGTTGAAGATAAAAATAATACTGATAGGTCGGATTATAATGTTATGTTTAATACATTTATAATAAAATAATTATATGAAAGGAATTATATTAGCTGGAGGATCCGGAACACGATTATACCCACTTACCATTGCAGTAAGTAAACAACTTATGCCTGTTTATGATAAGCCTATGATCTATTATCCATTATCGGTTTTAATGGATGCAGAAATTAAAGATATATTAATTATTACCACACCTCATGATCAAGAGGCATTCAAAAAATTGTTAGGAGATGGTTCAGATTTCGGATGTAACTTAACTTATGAAATCCAACATACGCCGAACGGTTTAGCTCAAGCTTTTGTTATAGGTGAAAAATTTATAGGAGATGATTCGGTGGCATTAATATTAGGAGATAATATTTTTTATGGAGCAGGTTTAAGCCAATTATTGAGATCCAAAACCAATCCAAAAGGAGCTATAGTTTTTGCTTACCATGTAAATGATCCGGAAAGATATGGGGTAGTTGAATTTAATGAAGATATGAAAGCTATATCCATAGAAGAAAAGCCATTAAATCCAAAATCAAACTATGCAGTACCGGGATTATATTTTTACGATAATAAAGTAGTAGAAATAGCAAAAGAATTAAAGCCGTCAGCTAGAGGAGAGTATGAAATTACAGATGTAAACAAAGTATATTTAGAAAACGAAGAGTTGGAAGTTGGAGTTATGGACAGAGGTACAGCTTGGCTGGATACTGGAACTTTTGATTCTCTTCATGATGCTACGGAATATATACGTGTAATTGAAAAACGACAAGGTATAAAAATTGGATGTATTGAAGAAACTGCTTATAAGAGAGGATTTATTTCTATTGAAAAATTATATAAGATTGCTAATAAATATGGAAAAAGCGGGTATGGAGAATATCTTAAAAATATTACCTATTATAAACGTTAGTGCTTATTATTAAATGGAAGAAACTCAGAAATGGACTGAAAATATAAGTGCAAAGCATTCTTTATTAGATTTTAAGCTTAAAGAAATTTGGGATTATAGGGACTTATTAGTTCTTATGGTAAGGAGAAATTTTGTTGCTAACTATAAGCAAACCATTCTAGGTCCCCTTTGGTTTTTTATAAATCCAATTATAACTTCTTTAATGTTTACGGTTGTTTTTGGGGGGATTGCCGGTATAAAAACAGATGGAATACCGGGTATTTTATTTTATTTATCGGGTTTAACTCTTTGGAATTATTTTCAAGATTGCTTAACAGGAACTTCATCAGTATTCAGAGATAATGCAAGTATTTTTGGAAAAGTATATTTCCCTCGCTTAATCATGCCTTTGTCAATAGTTATCGGTAATTTATTGAAATTTTTAATTCAATTTATTTTATTTCTGATATTTTTGTTTTATTATATATTTAAAGGAGTTCATCTTCAAACAAATATATATGCTATTTTACTTCCTATTTTACTTGTTCTTATGGCAGGTATAGGACTAGGTTTAGGTATGATTATTAGTTCCATGACAACTAAATACAGAGATTTATCCTATTTATTGTCATTTGGAGTGTCATTACTTATGTATGCTACTCCAATCATTTATCCTATATCCATGATTTATAACAAACTTCCCGAAAATTTTCATTGGTTAGCTATGATTAATCCTATTTCACCGATTATAGAAGCCTTTAAATACGGCTTTCTAGGAGAAGGAGTTTTGAGTTGGGGAGGCTTATTATATAGTACTCTATTTGCTTTTTTTAGCATATTTTTTGGTATTATAATTTTTAACAAAGTGGAAAGAAGCTTTATGGATACTGTTTAATTGATGCATAAATTATTATATTTATCCAAAAATTTATAAAAAGTATATTCATTATTTTCCAATATGAATCTAGCAATAAAAATAGAAAATATTTCAAAACTATATAGATTAGGTCAGGTAGGTACCGGAACTTTGCAGCAGGATTTTAAACGATGGTGGTGGAAAACAATAGGCAAGGGTGATCCTTTCGCTAAAATAGGAGAAACGAATGATAGAACGACAAAAGGTTCTTCAGATTTTGTGTGGGCATTGAAAGAAGTTAGTTTCGACGTTAAGCAGGGTGAAGTCTTAGGCATTATAGGAAGAAACGGAGCAGGAAAATCAACCTTATTAAAAATACTATCTAAAACTACATCTCCTACATCAGGATGTATTAAAATTAATGGTAGAATAGCCTCTTTATTGGAAGTGGGAACCGGGTTCCATCCGGAATTAACAGGCAGAGAAAATATTTTTTTAAACGGGGCTATTTTAGGAATGACTAAAAGAGAAATTCGATCCAAATTTGATGAAATCGTAAATTTTTCAGGTGTTGAAAGATATATAGATACTCCGGTAAAAAGGTATTCCTCCGGCATGTATGTACGATTGGCATTTGCTGTTGCAGCCCATCTAGAGCCGGAAATATTAGTTGTAGATGAAGTATTAGCTGTAGGTGATGCGGAGTTTCAAAAAAAATGCCTAGGAAAAATGAAAGATGTAAGTGTTAATGATGGAAGGACCGTACTATTTGTAAGCCATAATATGGCAGCAATAAAAACACTATGCAACCAGGGGGTGGTTATGCAACATGGTGGCGTATCTTATATGGGAGGGGCTTTGGAATCCGTTGAATATTATCAAAAATTAAATAATGTTCCATCATCTCTTGAACATAATGGAGATATTGATTCCGCACCGGGAAATGAAAATATAAAGATATTAAAGTTTACTACTCAACCTGTGAAAGGTAATTATTTAACAATTTCTTCAGGATTAGAATTTGAATTAGTATTTTTTAATTATAAACAAGGCATAAATTTAGATGTTACTTTTGAATTAAGAAATTCTGATGAGATCGTTATTTTTCATACAGGAGAGTTAGTGACAGTGAATAAAGATTCCAAAAAAGGAATTTATATAGTTAAAGGCCATATAGAACCCAATTTATTAAATGCCGGAGTTTATAAATTTAACTTAATATTTGGGGAAGATCAGAAATACCCATTATATATTCAAAACGAGGTAATTCAATTTGAAATATTAAATGAATCATTGGGCTCAAATAACAATTTACTACCGGGAGTAATTCGTCCGGACCTTAACTTTTCGAATAAGTTTTATGGATAAAAATGAAAAACCGAATATTATATAATGAATAAGCCGCATATTATAGAATTATCAAAAATAGGATCTTCAGCTTTAGGATATATCACAGTTGCTGAAGAAAATTTAAATATTCCTTTTAAAATTAAAAGAGTATATTGGACTTATTTTACCCCTCAAGATGTGCAGAGGGGAGGTCATGCTCATAAAGAACTTGAGCAATTAATATTTGCTGTTTCAGGAACAATTGAAATTACTACTGAAGATATATATGGAAATATAGATACATTCCTCTTAGATTCTCCTGAAAAAGGATTGTATATTCCCATTAAAGTTTGGGGTGATATTAAATTTTCACATAATGCGGTCTTATTATGCTTGGCATCTGACTATTATAAGGAACAAGATTATATTAGAGATTATGAAGATTTTAAAAAATTAACAAAATGATTAAAATTCATCCAACATCGGATGTACAAACTCATAATATCGGGGATAATACTTTCATTTGGCAGTTTTGTGTTATATTAAAAAACGCAATCATCGGTAATAATTGTAATATTAATTTTAATGTTTTTATAGAAAACGATGTTACAATTGGAAATAATGTAACCATCAAATCGGGTGTTCAGATTTGGGACGGAGTCACTATAGAAGATGATGTTTTTATTGGTCCCAATGTTACCTTTACTAATGATTTAATACCCCGTTCAAAGCAATATCCTAGTGAATTCCAAAAAACAATTATAAAAAAAGGAGCATCTATAGGGGCAAATTCAACCATAATTGCAGGACATAGTATTGGAGAATATAGCCTAATTGGAGCAGGAAGTGTGATAACGAAAGATATTCCCCCCTATACGGTTTGGTATGGCAATCCCGCAATTCAACAAGGCATAATATCAAAAGAAGGTAAGATTCAAAAATTATGATAAAATTTTTAGACTTGAAAAAAATCAATCTTCAATTTCAAAAAGAAATCGAAGATGAAATTATAAAAGTATATCGATCAGGATGGTATCTTTTAGGAGAAAAAGTTAAAGAATTTGAAAATAATTTGGCAAAATATATTGGAGTAAATGAAGCAATAGGAGTTGCCAATGGATTGGATTCTTTACGATTAATAATTAAAGGTTATAAAGAATTAGGAGTAATAAATGAAGGGGATGAAGTAATCGTTCCTGCCAATACATACATAGCTTCGGTTTTAGCTGTTTCAGAAAATGGATTGATTCCAATTTTTGTAGAACCTGATGAACAAACCTTTAACATAGATATATCAAAAATTGAAGAAAAGATAACCCCTAAGACTAAAGCAATTATGATTGTCCATTTATATGGACAAGCCGTGTTTTCCAATGAATTAAAATTATTGGCACAAAATTATAATTTAAAAATTATTGAAGATAATGCTCAAGCAATTGGAGCAGAATGGGAAGGTATTAAAACAGGAAACTTAGGAGATGCTTCAGGCTTTAGCTTTTATCCGGGAAAGAATTTAGGAGCTTTAGGAGATGCGGGAGCAGTATGTACCAATGATACAGAATTAGCGCAAACCATAAGAACTTTGGCTAATTATGGATCACAGAAAAAATATGTGAATAAGTTTCAAGGATTAAATAGTAGGTTAGATGAAATACAAGCTACAGTTCTTAACCTAAAATTGAAATATAATGATCAAGAAAATCAGAAAAGGAGAGAGGTTGCTAATTATTATTTAAACCATATAAGAAATCCTAAGATTGAATTACCTAAAATTGAAAATTGTCTTCAAAACCATGGGCATGTTTGGCATATATTTGTAATTAAATGCAAACAAAGAGATGAATTACAAGAATATTTATCAAAAAATAATATTCAAACTTTAATTCATTATCCTATACCACCTCATAAACAGGAAGCATATTCAAATTATAATCATTTACTATTACCAATAACAGAAAAATTAAGTAAAGAAATTTTAAGCATTCCCATTTCACCTGTTTTAACTCAAGATGAAATAAAAAAAGTAGTTGATCAAATAAATCAATTTTAAGTTATAAGCTTATTGTGGATAAAGAATTACCTTTAGTTAGTATAGTAGCTATCAATTATAATAATAGCAAGCATCTAGTAGAAACTTTAGATAGTATTGATCAGCAAACGTATAAGAACATTGAACTAATAATTGTTGATGATTGTTCCACAGATGATAGCGTAAAAAAAATAGATCAGTGGTTGCTCACTTATAATAAACCATTTCAATTTATAAAGCATATTGAAAATAAGGGAATTTGTAAAACTATTAATGACGGATATAAAGTTGCCAAAGGGAAATATATTTCATCGATAGCAACAGATGATCTCATGTTGCCTAAAAAAACCGAAATCCAAGTTCAATTATTAGAGAATACAGATGATCGTATAGGAATGGTTTTTTCTGATGTTTATCTTATGGATGAAGACTCTAATCCTATAGAAGGTAAATTTATTGAAAAATATAAATCAAATGTATTTCATATAAATTCCGAAAATATATATGAAGAATTATTAAAAGGAAATTTTATACCGGCTATGTCCATAATGCTTAAAAGTGATATTTTATCTAAAATTGGCTATTTTGATGAAAACTTAAATTATGAAGATCTTGATATGTGGTTAAGAATAGCTGAAAAATATAAAATACAATATTCAGAATATATTTCAGCTAAATATAGAATTCATAAAAATAGTATTACACAAAAGTTATCTAGAGATAGATGGGCTGTGGATGATATTAAAATATATAATAAACATAAAAATAATTCCCCAATTGCTAAATATTTTCTTAATAAATTAATATATGATTCATTCATTAAAGATAATTATGATGTATATAAGTTTTTGAAAAATAATAAAATAAACAAACAGATAACTTGTATGAGTAAAATATGGGGAATGAATTATCTATCACATAGAAAAAAAATAGATTTGTATAATAAAACAATGAGTATATATAAATATTATTATAAGCTCATTGCTTTTATGAAATATCAAAAGTGTCTCATTTAAATTGGCTCGTTATTAATTTGAAAATAATTCATTAATAAAATAAATTCCATAAGTTTATCAAGTGTAAAAATTTTTTTCTTAACTATCTATAAAATAAAATCAAGAATTACTTATTTAAAAATTAATTATATCTTCAATAATAAATTCAAATCCAAGACTTAAATACATATATATAAATTAAATTAGAAAGATAAAGTTATACCAATATGGTAAAATAATTTTTTCAATTCAATTTGAAAAAAATTTAA
Source organism: Apibacter sp. B3706 (assembly GCF_011082725.1). Classification (NCBI taxonomy): domain Bacteria; kingdom Pseudomonadati; phylum Bacteroidota; class Flavobacteriia; order Flavobacteriales; family Weeksellaceae; genus Apibacter; species Apibacter sp. B3706. Next base: position 2,158,269 of record NZ_CP049715.1, read on the forward strand.
TAAACCTTTATTTATAATTAATAAAAATTTCATACATATATGATAAACGAAAATTACGAATGATATCAATAATAGTTTCCTCATATAATAATAAATGGTTTCAATCATTTAGTAAAAGTGTTAATGAAACTATTGGAGATAATATTATCTATGAGATTATAAATATTTGGAATCCAAAATTAATGGGAATATGTTGTGCATACAATCAAGGAGCTCAACAGGCTAAATATGAAAATTTACTTTTTATTCATGAAGATACCATATTTATAACCAAAAATTGGGGAAATAAGTTACTGAACTTATTGTCAGATAAAAACATTGGAGTTGTTGGAGTTGCAGGTTCTACTTATGTGCCCAATGTTCCGGCTTTTTGGTGGGGAATAAAAGAAGTTTGTTTTTTTAATTTAATACAATCAGATGCAAACGATGAGAATGTGTTAACTTACAGATTAGATGACAAATACGGAAATAGCAAAAAAGTTTATTCGTTAGATGGGGTTTTTTTGGCTTGCAGAAGGGATGTATATTCAGAATTTCCATTTAATGATAAAATAAAAGGATTTCATGGTTATGATATAGATTTTTCATTGAGAGTTGCTTCAAAATATATTAATATTGTTACAGGAGAAATATTAATTAAACATTTTTCATATGGTAATTTGTCTAAAGAATGGTTTACAGAACTAATAAATATTCGGTCAAATTATTCAATACCTAAGGAACAAAAAAATAATAAAGAATATGAATTAAATAAATATTATGTATTTATAAGTTATTTATATAAATACAAAACACCTTTTTTTTGGTCATTAAATAAACAAATAAAATATTTAAACTTACAAAAGTTGGGAGTAAAAGGTTATATGAAAGTAATTTTCAAAATTATGAAATATGTTAAATTCTCTTTAATTAGAAATTTTAAATTAACAAAATCTAGTTAAGAAATGCCTATTTCATAATTATTGAAAATTTTATATTAAAAATTTTTCATGCATAATAAAATTAAAATGAATAAAAATATTTTTGCTATAGTTGTTATTTTTAATGGAATGCAAAAAAAATGGATTCAAAAATGTTTTGATTCATTACTAAAATCCACTTTAAAAATAAATATTATAGCCATTGACAATGTATCGACAGATGGAAGTGTTGAATTCATTAAGAAAAATTATCCATCTGTTGAACTTATTGAAAATTATTCAAATGAAGGTTTTGGGAAAGCTAATAATATGGGAATTAAAAGAGCATATGAACAGGGAGCTGATTACTATTTCTTATTAAATCAAGATGCATGGGTTGAAGAAAGCACAATTGAAATTTTGATTAATAATTGTATAAAATATCCGGATTATGGAATTTTAAGTCCAATGCATATGAATGGAGAAGGAAATTTGATTGATAAAGGGTTCTTTAATTGTATAAATCCTTTAAAAAGCAGATATCTTTATTCAGCATTAAGCACACCTAGAATAAATAATGAATTAATTTATAATTTCGATTTTGTACCGGCAGCCTGTTGGCTGCTTCCCAAAAAAACTATAGAAAAAATTGGAGGTTTTAGTCCAACTTTTTATCACTATGCGGAAGATGATAATTACGTTCACAGAGTACGTTATTTTTCAATGAAAGTGGGTGTAGTGCCTTCAGTTAAAGTTTATCATGATAGGGAAGAAAGATCTCCTCATGTATATTTTGATGCATTACTAACAAAATATAAAAGAAAAGTTTTATTAGATATTTCAAATCCATTGTTAAAAGGAAATAGAAAGTTTGTTGAATACAGATTACTTTTAGCAGACCTATTTAGAGCATTTCTTTTCTTTGATAAGAAATCAATCAGACTAATATTTGATAAGTTTAAAGTTGTAATAAAAATAAAAGAGAAAGAGATATTAAAAAATAAAAAAGTTTCAGAAAAAGAAGGAATGAATTTTTTGTAATAATTTTACATTTCTATAGTATAAAGCTAAAAAAAATCGGGTTATTAACCCGATTTTTTTGTCCTAATAATTAATTTTTTATAATTTTTTTAGTTATTACTGTTTGATTTGAAATAACGTTAACAATATAAATACCGGAAGGCTGAGTTTGTATGTCCACATAAATTTCGTTTATTCCATTGAATTTTTTAGAATAAATAATACCTCCGTTTATATTAGAAATTTCAATAGACCCTTCGGATATATTTCCTAAATTAATACTAAATAAGCCATTGTTTGGATTGGGATATACATTAATCTGAGGTTCTGTAGTTAAATAATTATTAAAAGCAAAGTTTGCTTTTTTACCACAAGCAACCAAATCTGCATTCTTAATAAAATCTTTCCACTGATCAGCTTCTGCGTAAGCACATGTATTTGCAATTAATCTTGTACTAGTTGTGTTAACAGATTTAAATACTTCTTTTCCTAATCTTGGCGGAGTTGGGTTATTGCTAATTATTTTTTCAAAAGTAGTATTTCCCATAAAAGCTGAATTACCAATATAATTAACAGTTGAAGGGATCACAATTTCTTTCATTTTGGCATAAATAAATGCTTTATCTTCAATAGTTTCCAAAGCTGGAGGTAGAGTTACACTACCCGTAAATTGTGAAAACGTTAGAGTGGAGATTTGTTTTAGGTGCTGAGGTAAAATCACGTTTCCTGTAAAAAGGGTAAAACTTCCAGAGTTTGTTCCTGGATTAGATGAAAATGTATTTAATTGACAATTTTTAGAAAAATCTAAAGTTTTATTTTCAGTTAGATTTAATTTTTCGAATGCTCTCTCCTTTATTTCTGTTAATATAATTGATTTACAAAAATCAAGTCTATCTATATTAGCATAATAGAAAGTTCTATTATCAATAACTCTTAAAGCTACAGGAAGGCATACACTTCCGTTAAACTTAGAAAACATATAACTATAAATTCTAGTCAAATTTATTGGTAATATGACATGCCCGGAATAATTTGAGAAAGCTCCTGAAGCAGAATTATGATGAGAAGGAAAAGACTTTAATTTAAGATTTTTAACAAAGTTTAATGTTTTATCTGTTGTAATTTGTAGGCCTTCAAAAGCATTATCTTTAATTGTATTTAAATTAGGGGTACTGAAAAAATCCAGTTTATCGACTTTAGCAAATAAAAAAGCTCTGTTCTCAATAGTTTCCAAAGCTGCAGGTAACGTAACACTACCGGTAAATTGAGAAAACATAAGATTAGGAATTTCTTTAAGGTTAGGGGGTAAAATAACGTTTCCATTAAAAGGAGTAAAAGCTCCGGAATTTGTACCGGGATTAGAAATGAAAGATGTTAACTTTAAATTAGTTGAAAAATCTAAAGTATTATTATTGGAAGTAATTTGTAAAGATTCAAAAGCTCTGTTTTTAATTGTATTTAAATTAGGAGTATTGGAAAAATCAAGTTTATCGATTTTAGCAAATAAGAAAGCCCTGTGCTCAATAGTTTCTAAGGAAGAAGGTAACGTAACGCTACCGGTAAATTGAGAAAACATAAGATTAGGAATTTCTTTAAGGTTAGGGGGTAAAATAACGTTTCCATTAAAAGGAGTAAAAGCTCCAGAATTTGTGCCGGGATTGGATATGAAAGAAGTTAATTTCAAATTTTTGGAGAAATCTAAGGTATTATTATTGGAAGTAATTTCTAAAGCTTCAAAAGCTCGGTCTTTAATTGTACTTAAATTAGGAGAATTAGAAAAATCAAGTTTATCAATTTTAGAGTACATAAAAGCCTTGTGCTCAATAGTTTCTAAGGCATAAGGTAAAATAACGCTACCCGTAAATTGAGAAAACATAAGATTTGAAATTTCTTTAAGATTAGTTGGTAAAATTACGTTTCCAACAAACCCTGTAAATGGACCAGCGACAGCGTTACCATAAGGCAGAAAAGAATTTAATTTTAAATTTTTAGAAAAATCTAAAGTATTGTTGGTTTTAGTTAAAGTAAGTCTTTCGAATGCAGAGTAATTAATAGTATTTAAATTAGGAGAATTAGAAAAATCAAGTTTATCAATTTTAGAGTATATAAAAGCTTTGTGCTCAATAGTTTCTAGAGCTGCAGGTAAAGTAATGCTACCGGTAAATTGAGCAAACATTAGATTTGATATTTTTTTAAGGTTAGTCGGTAAAATTACGTTTCCTACAAATCCAGTAAAAGGACCTGCAACAGAACTACCATATGGCAAAAAAGAATTTAATTTTAAATTTTTAGAAAAATCTAAAGTATTATTGGTTGTTGTTAAAGTTAGCCCTTCAAATGCAGAATAATCAATCGTATGTAAATTAGGAATATTAGAAAAATCTAGTTTATCGATTTTAGCAGCTAAGAAAGCCTTATGTTCAATAGTTTCTAATGCAGAAGGTAAAGTAATACTTCCTGAATATGAAATGAAAGTGTTGGAAGGTATTACTTTAAGAGTTGCAGGTAATGATATATGGCCTTTGAAATTAGAAAAAGCCCCTTTTGGTAGATTGTTGTCTGATAATTTTACTTTAGTTAAATCCAAATTATTAAGAGCAGACATTTCCCGTATCGTTTTAATGTCTTCATTACTTATAGAACCTGTTAATTTAAGGTGAGTTATTTTACTTTTATCAGAAGTAACTAATTGGGATAAGGTTCCGGGTGATTTAACATCTAACTCTTTATAAACTTGTGCATGGCAAACTGCTCCTATTAAGAAAATAGAAAGCATAAAAAAAATAAATTTTTTCATAATAATTAATTTTATTAAAATGTATTTGAATACTTTTTTATTTGATTATGATAATATTATAATCATAAGAGGATACCCATTATTAAATTGTTAATGGGTGTAAAAAGATATTGATATGTATTAGCATAATATTTCATTTGTGTTAGTTTTAGTTAAATAAATCAGTAAATTATTAATGTGCACATATAATAATTACATTAGTATATGAAACAAAATTAATAAAAATATTTATACTTTAATCTCAAAAATAAATATAAATTTATATTTAAAACGTAAACAAATTGTTTATATGCATACACTTATAATAATTAAAATACTTGTAATCAATAATTTAAAAGTTTGGATAAAAATATTAGCAATGAAAACATTAATTAATAAATATAAAATAAAATTAAGCATAAGAAGCTAATATTAATTAGTTGTATTTAAATTTAGAGTTTTTATTTATTAGCTATAGAAGATAAAACTTAATTTAAAAAAATTAAAAATGCAATAAATGCAATTCATATTTTGAAATAAATGATTTTAGAGAAGAGATAGTTACTAAAACTATTGTCTATACTAAGACAATAAAAACATAAATTTGAATTTTTCTAATTTTGTATGATTAAATACTAATAATTTTTTATAATCCTTTAAATAATTATAACAAAGAATTTAGAATATTTGTTTCAATATTCATCGAAATAAATTAATTTTAATTACTCATGTGCCAACCTTTAGTATCAATAATAATTCCCACTTACAATGTTGAAAGATATATTGAGCAAGCAATAGATAGTATATTAAATCAAACCTATTCAAATTTGGAAATACTTGTTATTGATGATTGTTCTACAGACAATACAGTACAAATGGTGAAGAGTAAATATTCTAAAAATCAAAAAATTAGATTATATGAAAAGTCACAAAATTTAGGTCCATCAAATTCTCGAAATATTGGAATTAAACAAGCAAAAGGAAAATATATAGCTTTGTTAGATGGAGATGATTACTACATTCAAGATAAAATAGAAAAGCAGGTTCGGGTACTGGAAAGAAATCAAGATTTAGCTCTTTGTTCTACTTTTTTGAAATGCATTGGATTAAAAAACAATGTAATAAAATTTAAAATTAATCACTCAGATATAAAAGATCAACAATTGCTAGGCTGTCCCATTGCTCATGCAGCTGTTATGTTCAGGGCAACTTTTTTAAAAGAAAATAATTTATTTTATAATGAAAATTTAAGATTTTCAGAAGATTATGAATTATTTATCAGGATGATTGAAAAAGGAGGCAAATTTTTAACAATTCCTGAAGCCCTCTATGTATATAGAATTACAGGAAACCAAGCATCATTTAAAAAATCAGATGATAAGATTTTAAAAAATGAAAAGCAATGGGAAATTTCTAAAAACTTACATTATCAAGTCTTAAGCAAATTAATAGATGAAAATTCAGAATTGTATGATAAAAAATTTGTAGACGCTTTATTAATGCATCAAGTGATAAGAAATTATGATGATCTGAAGCTATTTATAGATTGGGCAAAAAAATTAATTGAATATAATGAAAGTATAGAATGTCCATTTAGTTCAAAATTTTTAGAAAACACATATAAAAATAGTGTACTAGGATATTTTCTTGCTCAAAAGAGATTATCCTGGAATATTTTATACCAATATATATCAGTTTATCCGTATTGTGCTAAATTGGATCTAACCTATCAATTTAAATATATTATAAAATGTCTTTTATTTCTAAAACATTAAAAAAAATTATTTTCGTTCAAATCTCCATTTAAATAATTTATATCCAATATTAACCGGTAAGTTTTGAAAAAGATTTTTCTTTTTTTGATCTAATGAATAAAAAGAAGAAAAGTAATCTAGAAAAGATAATGAAGGTGCTTTTTTTAATCTTTTATAATTCTGTTTCCAATAAGCAATATCCTTTTTCATACATTTCCATTGCATGGTAAGAGTAATTTCTTTAAATGAGATAATATGCTTAAGCATATATTTTTTCCTTATTGGATTAGCTTCTTTAAAAGCTCTTGTAAAATATTCAACTATAGTTTGATGATTTTCAAAATTTCTTTTAGTTTTATTAAAAATAATAGATTCATTGTGAAGATAATAAAAATAGGTTGATTTATGTAAAAAACAAATACTGTCTAGCTTCAATGCCGTATGAAAAGACCATAACTCGTCCTGAGAAAATAAATCTTTTACAAAATAAATTTTATGTTTTCTAAAAAAGTCAACTTCAATAAGTTTATTACAAGCACTTACTGACCAAGAACCATTACAAAAATATTCAAAGATACTATCGTTTCCTTTAAGGGAAGTAAGGGAGTGATTAAAAGGAAATATTTTATATTGAGTTTTTTTGAATGTATTAATTGCGGATATTTCACCTACTGCAACAGTAGACTTCGTTTTAATAATCAACGTTACTAATTCCTCAATACACTCGGGAACAATTTCATCATCACCATCCAAAAAAAATAAATATTTACCCCTTGCATGATCTATACCTGTGTTTCTAACTATGGAAAGCCCCTGATTGGTTTTGTGTTCTATAATTCTTATTTTTTCAGGGTGTTGAGATTGAATCTTTTTAATAACATTTAAACTATTATCTTTTCCTTTATCATCCACCAATAGTATTTCTATATTAGGATAGGTTTGATTCAATACAGAATTAATGCTGCGACCAATATATTTTTCACAATTGTAAACGGGAATAGAGACAGTAACTAATGGATATGGCATAAAAATTAATTATAATCGAGCATCAACAATTTTTTTGTCTAAAAAAGATTTGCAATCGTAAATTACAGCATTATCTTTACAATACTTCTTAATATTCATTTCTTTAAATTCTTGGTGTGGTACGGCAAGAATTATTGTGTCGAATTTCATGGAATTCGGAATTTCATTAAATATATCTAAGCCATATTCATGCTTAACCTCTTTAGGGTTTGCTAAAGGATCGCAAATAGTTATATTCAAATCATATTCATCCAAACATTTAACTATATTAACCACTTTAGTATTTCTAACATCCGGACAATTTTCTTTAAATGTAATACCTAAAATTAAGATATCTGAATTGTTTATAATAATATCCTTTTTAATCATTAACTTAATTACTTCGGAAGCGATATAATAAGGCATCGAATCATTTAATCTTCTTCCTGCGAGAATAATCTCGGAATGATATCCTAATTCCATGGCTTTTTGGGCCAAATAATAGGGGTCAACGCCAATGCAATGCCCACCTACCAGGCCGGGTTTAAACGGTAAAAAATTCCATTTAGTTCCGGCAGCCTCTAACACTTCCGTCGTATCAACACCTAATAAATTAAAAATTTTTGCTAATTCATTAACAAAAGCAATATTAATATCCCGTTGTGAATTTTCAATTACTTTTGCTGATTCGGCAACTTTAATACTGCTTGTCTGATAGGTACCTGCGGTTATAATGGAAGAATATAAATTATTTACAAATTCTGCAACCTGAGGAGTAGACCCGGAGGTCACTTTTTTAATATTTGTGAGAGTATTAATCTTATCACCGGGATTGATTCTTTCAGGAGAATATCCTGCAAAAAAATCACGATTGTATGTTAGCCCTGAAATTTTTTCAATAATAGGTACACATTCTTCTTCCGTGCATCCCGGATAAGTCGTAGATTCGTAAATAACAACACCTCCTTTTTTAATTACTTTCCCTACGGTGGTACTAGCAGAATGTAAAGGGGTTAAATCAGGTCTGTTGGATGAATCTACAGGAGTAGGTACGGTCACGATGTAAATCGTTGAATTTTTTATGTCATCCAAATCCGAAGTAGGATAAAATCCGTTTTGGTTTTCTAAATCTTTTGCGGATTTAACTATAACATTTGAAATTTGTTCAGAAGATACCTCTCGAGTAATATCTTTAGATTCAATTAATTGTTTTATTCTTTCGGTTGAAATGTCAAATCCTGTTACCTTATATTTTTTTGCAAATTCCAAAGCTAAAGGAAGTCCGACATATCCGAGACCTATTATACTTATTTTAATATTTTGAGGGGAAAAAAGCATTTTGTCGATTTTTAATTTAAATTGAATAAAAATTTCTATACCATTCAATGAAATTTTTAATTCCTTCCTTTACGGATACTTGAGGTTTATAATTAAAATTTTCAATTAAATCAGTAACATCAGCATAGGTAGCAGGAACATCTCCGGGCTGAATAGGCAATAAATTGATTATTGCTTTTTTACCCAATTCTTCTTCTATAGTTTTAACAAAGGACATAAGTTCCACAGGTTTACTATTTCCTATATTATAAATTTTATAAGGAGCAGATGAAGACGAAGGGTCCGGATTAACAGGGTCCCAGTTTGAGTTGCCTATTGGCGGATTGTCATTAACCTTTATAATTCCTTGAACAATATCTGAAATATAGGTAAAATCACGTTGCATTTTTCCATAATTATAGACATCAATAGGTTTATTTTCTAAAATGGATTTAGTAAAGATAAATAAGGCCATATCGGGTCTACCCCACGGACCGTAAACGGTAAAAAAACGCAATCCGGTGGTTGGGATTTTAAATAAGTGGCTATAGGTATGTGCCATCAGTTCATTGCATTTTTTACTTGAGGCATATAAACTTACCGGATGATCAACATTATCTTTAGTTGAAAAAGGCTGTTTTTCATTCAGGCCATATACGCTGGAACTACTGGCATAAGTTAAATGCTTGATAGAAAAATTCCTGCAACATTCTAATATAGTAAGGAATCCGGTTATATTTGAATCAATATAAGCTTGAGGATTGACTAAAGAATATCTAACCCCGGCTTGAGCAGCAAGATTAATTACTTTATCGAATTTTTCTTCTTTAAATAAATTTTCTAAATTATTTTTATCTTCAAGACCTAGTTTGATGAATGAAAGATTGGAATATTTGGAACTCTTAATCAGTTTATTATATTCAATATCGGATTTATCAAATCCACAATTTTTTAATCTTCCATATTTAATAGAGACGTCATAATAATCATTGATAATATCGAGACCAATTATCTCATCATCTCTGTTTATTAAAGACATTACTAAGTGATAACCGATAAATCCGGCAATTCCTGTAACAAGGATTTTCATTCAGATTTTTTTTATAACAAAATACAAATTTAAAAATTTTTATTTTGATAGTTTGAGTGACTCATTAACTTTGAGTGGATAGTATAGAAAAAATTAATAAGATATACCTTACAACAGATCATGCTCTCAAGTAATTCAGTACTAAAAAAAATTTTTAATCTCATGGAATTCTTAAAATAAAGGGATATACATATTTGGTATATAGTAGTTTAATGCTTAAGATTGTTTGTCACTGATGATAAGTTTATAGTAATGCACATGCAGTTGACGAAATAAATGCAAAAGATTAAAGTTTAAGATCCTTTTTACAACGAAGAAAATTTGATTGAAAAGATGCAAAAAAAGAAAGCTTGGAAATGGAATTATAAATAAAATTTTACTGAATTCATTGCAGGTTAAATAAAATTTATCTAACTTTCAATTAGTTCGATGAAAAGGTTATGAAAGCAATAAGACATATATTCTTATTAAGTTTTATATTACTAATATTGATACATTGTAAAACAAATAAGGTAAAAGAAGTACACCAAATACATCTTAATAAAAAGATTACTGATTCAATTAAATCGGATTCACAAATTATCAATTTCATTTATCCATATAAAAAACAATTAGATTCAATAATGAATCAACCCATTAGTTATGCCAATGTAGACTTCACCAAAGCAGGATACTCCAGCAACGAAGGAAATTTATTAGCAGACTTAGTATTGGAATATGCTAAAAAATATGCTAAAACAAACAATAAACCTGAACCCGATTTTTGTTTGTTAAACAGCGGCGGAATCAGAACTATAATTCCTAAAGGAATAGTTACTGTTGAAAATATATTTGAAGTATCGCCCTTTGAAAATGAAATGGTTCTTTTACGATTGGATGGATCTCGAATGAAAGAAATGTTTGATTATTTAAGAATTGAAAAAAAAGGGCATCCGTTGGCAGGAATAAAATTAGTATATAAGAAAGATAAATTGATTTCTGCACAAATTGAAGGTAAAAATTTTGATCCAACAAAAAAATATTGGGTTGTTACCATAGATTATCTAATGAATGGCGGAGATAGAATGAATTTTTTCATGAAATCGGATGCCCAAGAAATCACTCATTTAAAATTACGAGATATTCTATTAGAACAGGTAAAAAATTACAAAATATTGCCGGACATTAAAGATCAAAGATTAGTTTTTGAAGATTAAATAAATTCAAATGAAAAGAAGAGATTTTATCAAAACAGCTGCTTTAGCAGGAGGAGCTTTAAGTTTTCCCTCCCTATCATTTGCTTCCCGTGTTTTACAATCAGACAAAAAAATAACCATAGTACACACCAATGATCAACACAGTAGAATAGACCCTTTTCCGGCGACTTATACCAAAAATCCCAATCAAGGAGGTTTTGCTAGAAGAGCAACTTTAATAGATGCTATACGAAAACAAGAGTCACAGGTATTATTATTAGATTCGGGTGATGTTTTTCAAGGAACTCCTTACTTCAATTTTTTCGGAGGTGAACTGGAGTTTAAATTAATGTCAACCATGGGATATGAAGCTTCAACTATGGGAAATCATGAATTTGATAATGGATTGGAGGGATTTAAAAAACAACTGCCACATGCTAAATTTGATTTTCTTTGTTCAAACTATGATTTTAGCAATACGCTGTTGGATGGATTAACCAAAGATTATAAAATCATAAAAAAGGGAGGCATTAAAATAGGATTATTTGGGTTAGGCGTTGAATTAGCCGGATTGGTTGAAAAAAAGAATTATTTAGAAACTAAATATCTGGATCCTATTGAAATTGCACAAGATCGAGCAAGAATGCTAAAAAAAGAAAAAAAGTGCGATCTAGTAGTTTGCCTTTCCCATATAGGATATAAATATCCTAATTTTCCCGATAAAATTTGCGATGTAAAATTGTGTCAGCAAACATCCAATATAGATTTAATACTCGGAGGCCATACACATACCTTTTTTAAAGAACCGGAAAAATATCTAAACAAAGAAGGCAAAGTAGTATTGCTCAATCAAGTGGGATGGGCCGGTTTATTATTAGGCAGAATTGATTTTCTCTTTACCCAAGATAATACGTTAAAAGAAATAGCTTATCAAACAATTCCCGTAAAAAATTACACCGTATAATTTCGCTTTCCAAATAATTTAGATCCAATTCTAACCATATTACTTCCGCACTTTATGGCAATTAGATAATCATCCGACATGCCCATGGATAAAATCGATAGACCATATTCATTTTGATGGGTTATATAAAAATCGTGAAGAGAAGAAAATTCTTTTTCAATTTGAGAAGTATTATCAGTAAATGAAGCCATACCCATAAGACCAAGAATAGTAACATGTGGAAACATTCCATCCTTTTTAAGCTTAAGTATTTCAAGAGCCGAATCGAAAGTTAATCCATATTTAGATTCTTCTTGAGCTATTTTTATTTGTAATAAAACAGAAATCAGACGATTATTTTTTACCGCCTCTTTTTCAATAGTATCAAGCAATTCCAAACGATCCACAGAATGTATTAGGTGAACAAAAGGAGCAATATATTTTACTTTATTCTTTTGTAAATGCCCAATTTGATGCCAGCGAATATTTTTAGGCAATTGATTATATTTTTCAACTAATTCTTGAACTTTATTCTCACCGAAATCGATCTGTCCACATTGATACATTTCTTCAATTTCCTTTGCAGGATGAGTTTTTGAAACGGCTATTAATTGAACATTAGAGGGTAGAGTTTCTAAAGTTGATTGTAATGAATCTGCTATAGACATGGATTGAAAATATATTTTTACGAAGGTTAAAAGTACTAATAAATTTTTTGATAAAATAATGGGAGAAACATAGTATATAAAAAAGAGCGGAAAATATTTTATTTTCCGCTCTGTTAAATTAATATGACTTTAAAAATGATGGATTATGATTTATCTATTAGATTTTAAATCTTGAAAATTAAGATCATTATTTAACACATTGTTTACTTTTTCAACAATTAACTTATTTGGTAATGAAAAATTAGATACTTGCTTAGTGTTGGTAAGAGATGAGTTAAACTCAATTTTATAGATTCCAGCATCGGCAATCCATGCGGAAGCCAAAGGATTAAAAGAAGCTAAGTCTTTGGGTTGAAGTTCGAAAAAGACTACTTGAGTTTCTCCCGGTTTCAATACTCTGGTCTTAACAAATCCCTTTAATTCTTTTGATGGTTTATCTATATTCCCTTTAGGAGTTGAAAGATACAATTGAACAACTTCTTTACCTGCAACACTTCCGGTATTTTTAACTTTAAGAGAGATCAAAAGTTTTTGATTAAATTCAGCGGAACTCAATACAGGTTCAGAATAGTCGAACTTTGTATAAGAAAGGCCATACCCAAATTCATAAGATGGAATAACATTAAAAGTGTTAAAATATCTGTATCCCACATATATGCCTTCCTTATAAGATACATCAGTTGGTTTTTCTGCCGGAACTCCGTCAAAATTAGAAGAAGAAGAAACATCTGTATATTTAACAGGTAGGGTTTGAGTTAATTTTCCGGATGGATTCACAGCTCCTGAAAGTACATCGGTTATAGCATAGCCACCTTCCTGACCGGGAAGACTTGCCCAAACTATAGCATCTACTTTATCTTTCCAACTGGAAGTTTCAATAGCGCTTCCTGAATTTATAATCACAACCACTTTTTTATTTTGTTGATGAAATGCTTTTGATACTTCAGAAATTAAATTTTGTTCTTTTTCGGAAAGATCAAAATCATCAGGAATTTTTCTGTCTCCGGATTCACCCGCTTCTCTTCCAATAGTAATGATTGCAATATCATTTTCTTTAGCACTGTTTTGTATCGCTTTTTCCTTAATGGTCGGCTGAGTTAAAGTTGGTAAGATAGCGAGTAATTTTTTCTTTAATTCCTCAGTTTTAGCTAATTCCTCCTTAACAAATTGAGAATAGGTTTGATTTAAATTTTTATCAATCACATAACCGTTATCTTCCAATCCTTTAGGTAAAGAAATTACATATGCTTTATTTACATTTCCACTTCCTGTTCCTCCTGCTATAATATTATATGAACCACTTCCAAATAAGGCTATTTTACTTCCTTTATTTAAAGGTAAAGCCCCTTGCTCATTTTTTAATAAAACCATACCTTCTGAAGCTGCTTTTCTGCTTAAAAGTGCATGGGATTTCAAATCCGGATTATTAGTTGGTACATAACCGGCTACCCGTGGAGATTTATAGATCATTTCCAATACATTTCTCAAGCAATTATTTACATCTTCTATAGAAAGACGTTTAGTTTCAATGTATTTTTTAAGGGTTTCAAATTGTACTTGTGTACCCGGCATTAATAAATCATTTCCTGCATGTAATTGCTTTGCAAATATGTTTTCATCATAAGAATCTTTACTTATTCCATCATGGCTGGTATCGCTTACAGCAGATACATTGGCATATCCGCCAAACCAGTCTGTAATTACTGCTCCTTTGAAGCCCCATTCGTGACGTAAAATGGTAGTTAATAAGTCATAACTTGCCGAAGTGTAAGTCCCGTTAATTTTATTGTAAGAAGACATAATGGTTGCCGGATTAGATTCTTTAACAGCAATTTCAAATCCGCGTAGGTAAATTTCTCGTAACGCTCTTTGAGATAGATGAACATCTAAGTCCATTCGATTGTTTTCACTATTGTTTGCGGCAAAATGTTTTAAAGAAACACCCACACCGTTTTTTTGAATTCCTTGTGTGATCGCTGAAGCGAATTTACCGGCTATTAAAGGATCTTCTGAGAAATACTCGAAATTACGCCCACACAAAGGGTTGCGAATGATGTTTAATGCCGGAGCCAATTGAATATCCGAGCCATATTTTAAGGCTTCATCTCCAATAGCATTTCCAACTTCTTTTGCTAATTCTGTATCCCAAGTGGTCGAAATAAGGGCCCCTACAGGAAACCCTGTGGCATAATAAGTTCTTGTTTCTCCTTTTCTTTTATAAGAAATGCGGACACCTGCAGGACCATCGGTAAATATTACTGCAGGAACGCCCCATTTGTCAATGGGTGTAGTTGAACCTGCTGATCCGGGAATAAGATAGCTTGGTATTGTGACTCCTTTAGGGTCTATAGCTTCAAACCCTTTCAACATTTCAAATCCAACCATTCCCGTACCCAAGAGTAAATGTATTTTATCATCAACAGATAAACGAGAAATTAAATCATTAATTCTTTCATAATCCGACAGTCGAGTATCTTCATAAGGTTGTAGTTTTCCATCTTTGTTCCAATCAGAAAATCTTTGATTATTTACAACGATTTGAGGATAGGTTTGCGCCTTACTGAGGTTAAATGCGCAAAAACCGGCTAATGCATATAATACAAATCTTTTTTTCATCATATTATTTTTTTTTCTCATAAGGTACAAATTATTTATTATATATTAACATAGACATGATATAAATTAGGTGTTAAGTGTCTTGCTATTGCTATATAATATTCAATAATTGATATACAATAAGATATCTATTCTGATTTTATATAATAAAAAAGATGAAATAGATCTAAAGATGTATTCACATACAGTAATATATAAATAATAAGATAATACGAACCATTTATGTAAATGCGAAAATTATCTTGATAATTGATTATTTTTGTACAAGTAAAGGTAAGCAAATGAATAAAAAAAAGGTAGAAAAATATTTTAATTTAGCTTGTTATGCAGAATGCATAAGTTGTTTCTTACTTTTTCTAGTAGCCATGCCCTTAAAATATTTTTTTCATTATACCTTATTTATGATTCCGACGGGTATGATACACGGTTTATTTTTTACCGCATATATTATATTGGCGATTTTAGTAAGAAAGCATTATAAATGGGATGATGAAGATTTTGTATTTGTATTAATGTCAGCCTTTTTCCCGTTCGCAACGCTATGGGTCGAAAAAAAATTAGCTAAGATCAATCGAACATAAATTAACCAATTTTAGATTTCCGGTTGTAAAAATCAACTAATAATTTAAAATTGTTTAAGTTATTGCTTAATGATTTAACAGGAATACGATAGATATAAAAAAATAAAAAGCTTCTTATAAGCATAAGAAACTTTCTATTTTTTATATATGTAAAAAATTCTAATTTACAGCGTTTTGCAATTCTTCAGTAATTTCCATATTATGAAATACTTGTTGAACATCATCATCGTCTTCAAATTTTTCAAGCATTTTCAAAATAGTTTGTGCCTGTTCTAACGGAAGAGCTTTTGTATTGTTAGGCAACCTTTGTAATTCTGCACTCTTAGGCTCTATACCCAATTCTTCAAATTTATGGTTTATAGAACCAAAATCTTCAAAAGAAGAGGTTATAATCACTTCATTTTCATCTTCTTCAATTTCTTCGGCTCCTGCGTCAATCATTTCCAATTCAAAACTGTCCCAATCCATAGTAAGATTTGACTTATCTAAAGTAAAAATCCCCTTTCGATCAAAAATAAATGTAAGTTCTCCATTTTTGCCCAGATTTCCTTCAAATTTGTTAAATATAGCACGAACATTGGCTACAGTTCGGGTAGGATTATTAGTAGTACATTCTAAAAAAATGGCAATTCCTCCCGGTCCATATCCTTCATAGGTTATTTCATCGTATTGTTCTGCATCTGCCCCTGAAGCCTTTTTAATCGCTCTTTCTACATTGTCTTTAGGCATATTTACACCTTTCGCATTAAGTAAACAACGACGAAGTGCAGGGTTAGATTCAGGGTTAGGGCCACCGGCTTTTACAGCAATTGCAATTTCTTTACCAATACGGCTGAACTGTTTTGCCATTTTGTCCCATCTGGCTAATTTTGAAGCTTTTCTATATTCAAATGCGCGTCCCATAATCAAGTTTAATTTCTAAAACAAAAATAATAATTGAATGAGTTATAGAAAAATAAATTATTAATTTTTAAATCTTTTTTACATGTTTAAATATTCGATCGTTTGTTCTTTTTTTACAACTAATATATAGATGAACTAAGAAAAATTAATAATTATAGTAACCGTGTAGTTAAACAGTATCCTTAACAAAGGTTAATCAAGTAATTCTTTAGGAATTTTACAAACCGGAATAGGATTAATTTTATGTTGAGCAAGTCGGTTTAATCGATCATAAATTTCGAAAACTTCACGTTCTCTTCCTGTAAAATCAGAAGCCTTATGATTTTCATGAACATTCATTGCCCATTCCAGTTCCGGATAGGAAGCTCCAATTTGGTCTTCATCAGATCGGTCATCGGTCCAAAGACCATCGGTAGGTTTCGCTTTCTGAATAGATTCAGAAACATGTAATTCTTTGGCTATTTCAAATACCTGGCTTTTTAAAAGGTCGGCAATAGGGCTGATATCAACTCCTCCATCTCCATATTTAGTAAAAAAGCCGATACCAAAATCCTCTATTTTATTACCTGTTCCACAAACCAAGAAATTATTGAGTCCTGCATAATAATATAAGGCAGTCATACGAAGACGAGACCGAGTATTGGCTAAAGATAAATTGTTTTTTTCATGAGATTCATCCGCTTCTAAATCAGATTTTAAAGCCTCAAAAGTGTTGGTCAGATTTATAGTTTTTCCGGTAACATTTGTATAGTGTTCAGTGAGATATTTTATATGTTCTCTGGCTCGAGTAACTTGGTCTTCCGGTTGATGAATAGGCATTTCTAAAACTAAAACGGGTTTACCGGTTTGAGCAGCTAATGTAGAAACTACAGCGGAATCTATTCCTCCGGATACACCTACAACAAATCCTTTTGCTCTACTATTTTTGAGATAATCGTTTAACCAATTAACAATATAGGAAATTACTCTGGTTGTTTTCATAATATTGTATCTTTGCGCGTAATATTATATATTTAAAAATCAAGTGTAAAGATAATGAAGATTATTAAATATCTTACAGTATTGTTATTAGTAATAAGCTGCACTCATAAAAGCAATAAAGATGATTTGAATAAGAGGTGGAAAGTAGAGGTTAGCGAGATACAAGAATCTGTTGAAATTAATGATATAGCAAAAGATTTTTACAATTTAGATATTTCAATACCGGATTTCAGAAAAAAATATCCTTTTTATTTGAGTCAGAATACCCCGGATTCCCGATTTGAAAAAGATCGAAGGGATAGTACAGAACTCAATATATATTCTGAAATAAAGAAAAAAGTTTCTAACGATAGAATTAAAACAGAATTAGAGAACCTATTTAAGCATATCAAGTATTATTATCCGGAATTTAAATCTCCCGAAGTATATTTATATTCATCATTTACCTCAGATTATTTGAATCCGATTACATATATTCCACAAAATAATTATTTACTTATTGCTACAGATTGCTTTTTAGGTTTTGATAATAAATACTATAATATGATGAATATAGATAAATATATCCAGAGAACAATGAGCATGGAATATTTTTCATCAAAAACGGCAAAAGAAATAATTAAAGGAATGGCAATAGTCCCGCGAGAGATGAACAGCCAATCTTTTGTTTCACAAATGATTTATCAAGGCAAAATTTTAGTTTTGGAAGATGCCTTTTTGCCTGAAGTAAAAGATTGTTATAAAATAGGATATACCCAAGACCAGATAAATTGGGCGAAAACTAACGAATATGAAATATGGAATTTCTTTATTGAAAGTAATTATGTGTTTAGTGATGATATTTCTTTATCTGATCGGTTTTTATCGTTAGCGCCTTTTTCTAAATTTTATACGGAGGTAGACTCTCAAAGTCCGGGGAGAATAGGTTGTTGGACCGGATGGCAGATTTGTAGAAAATACTTACTTGAAAATCCTCAAATAAGCCTACAAGACTTTATTAAAAATCCTAACCACGAGCAAATATTTGCCAAGTCCAAATATAAGCCCCATCCTGAGATAGATACACACTAATATTTAAAGATACAAAACAACGTAATATTTTAATAGGAGCTAATGAAAGAAACTGAAATAAATTTTAATGTACAATTAGATGAAAACCATATACCCGAAAAAATTGTATGGGCAGCCCCGGACGGAGGAGTAATTGGAGCAGAAAGTAAAGCCATTTTATTATCCGTTTGGGATGATAAAGTTAAAGAAGCTTTAAGGATTGATTTATGGACCAAAGAAATGCCTGTTGATGATATGAAGCGGTTTTTTCATCAAGTATTGCATTCTTTAGGAGATTCTTATCAGAGAGCCACAGATGAGGAAGAAATAGCAGAAGAAATAAGAAAATTTGCAGAATATTTTGCAGATAGGAGTGGTATAAAAATGTAATATTATTTTTAAACTGAATAAGATTTTATTTATCTTATGGGTCTATACCAAATTCTTTTAAATTATACCTTTTTAAGGTCAACTATTAACACGAAATAACAAAAAATGATACTATATAATAGAAATAGAAGATTAAGATCAACTCAAGCCGTAAGAGATTTAGTAAGAGAAACGATTTTAACTACCGATGATTTTATCATGCCGATATTTATTGCAGAAGGAGAAAATATAAAAGAAGAAATTTCTTCTATGCCGGGAATATATCGACAATCATTGGATTTAACAATTAAAGAGGTTAAAGAATTATGGTCTTTAGGAGTTAAAGCGGTGAATATTTATGTAAAAATCAATGAAAATTTAAAAGATAATACAGGCAAAGAAGCATGGAATAAAAACGGCTTAATGCAAAAATCAATCAAAGCTATTAAAGATGCTGTACCCGAAATGGTAATTATGCCGGACGTCGCTCTTGATCCTTATTCAATTTACGGACATGACGGAATTGTTGAAAACGGTAAAATTGTAAATGATGCAACCGTGGATGCATTGGTAAAAATGAGCCTAAGCCATGCAGAAGCAGGAGCAGATTTTATTGCGCCAAGCGATATGATGGATGGAAGAGTTGCAGCAATTAGAGAAGCATTAGAAGAAAATGGATTTGATGAAGTAGGTATTATGAGTTATGCAGCGAAATATGCCAGTTCGTATTACGGTCCTTTTAGAGATGCTCTGGACAGTGCTCCCGGTTTTGGAGATAAAAAAACCTACCAAATGGATTACGGTAACAGTAAAGAAGCCATCAATGAAGCATTGAAAGATATTGAAGAAGGCGCAGATATTGTTATGGTAAAGCCGGGCCTTTCTTATTTAGATATAGTCTCTAAATTAAATGAAATAATAGATGTGCCTATTTCGGTATTTCAGGTTAGTGGTGAATATGCCATGATTAAAGCGGCTGCAAAAAATGGATGGTTAGATAATGATAAAATTATTATTGAAAGCTTAACATGTATAAAAAGAGCAGGTGCCGGTCTTATTTCTACCTATTTTGCCAAAGAAGCTGCTAAACTATTGAATCGATAAATTGTAAGTAATAAATATTTTTATAAGAAGCCTCTTTTATTTCAATAAGAGAGGTTTTTTTATTTAAATTACTAAAATAAGTAGCTCTAAAATTATTTGAAAATAGTATCACTAAAAACAAAAAAGCATACTTAATTATAAGTATGCTTTTTTTAATATTTATTGTCTAAATTATTTTTGTTGTTGATTTAACAAGATACCTCTATAATCGGTAATATCTGACTCTTGAACTAATGATCTTAAAAGTAAAGAAGGCATTTGTTGAGCATATTGACTCATTAAAGAGGTTTTAAGCTGTTTTTTGTCTCCAACTTGTCCTTTAGTAATCGATTTAGTTACAATTACATAAACTCCGCTTTTTCCTTCAATAGCTTTTGAGGTAACTCCTTGTTTTAACCCAAATGCAGCACCCCCCACCTTAGGCTCAAATTCTCCGTTTACTGATGGATTGTCAAAACTTATTGAAGCATTGCTTTTTGTAGTTTTAAATTCAGTTGCTAAGTTGTCAAGTGATTTGTTTCCTGAATTTACTTTTTCAGCAATTATCTTACCCAGCTTTTCATTCCTTACCTCAGTTTCAATTTCATCTCTAACTAAAGAAGGATCTGCCAACCCTTTGCTAAATAAAGATGAAACTCTGGCTACAATATAACTTTGGTCACCGGTAGTGAATACTTCAGTATCACCAAGTTTTCTTTTAGAATCAAACGCCCAAGCAATAATATCAGAATCTTTATCTGTGTGTAATCCGTTCAACATAGAACCAAAACGTACTATGCCTCGTTGTTGTTGAGGTTTATAGTTAGATTTTTTAGCGAAATCAATAAATTCTCTTGATGACTTTCCTTGAATGGATTGTATGAAATTGGTTGATTGTTTACGGGCAGTCTCGATAGTTTCCTCAGAAGGTTTAATTTCTTTCGCAAGATCTGCTAGTTTATAAACAATTTCATCCGGTTTCCTTTGAGATATCATTAATACCAAATATCCCTGAGGAGTTTCAATAACTTCTGCTTTATTTGTAGGAGAAGTTTCTAAAAAACGTTGTAATTTTTTATAAGGAGCAGGGAAATCTTGAGCAGTTGTTAACTTCATTTCACCATTATTTGAGGAAGCCGTCGGATCGTCTGAATATTGAGAAGCTAATTTTGCAAAATCACTAGGATTAGCATTTAATTTTGCTGCTAGTTCATCCGCTTGTTTTTTTGCCTGATCCTTATTTCTGGCGGTTTTAGGCTGTATTTGCTGAGCTCCGGTGTAACTTATTAATATATTTTTAGCAGTTACTGAATCCGTATTTTTTTTAGCTATTAATTTAGATAATACATAGTAACCATTATCTTTATAAGCATTAGAAATTTGTCCGATAGAAGCATTTTTTACCCAATTTTGTATGTTTTGAGGCAATTGCTTTTCGCTTCTGTATTGAGAGATAAAAGGTTTATCTGCAATTTGTGCGGTATTTAATTCGCTGATATATAGTGAATCATTTTTAACCGAACCAAATGCTTGAATGGTATCCCCTTCAATAATGGATTGAGACAATAAGGCATTTAAAGAATGTAATGTGTTATTTTCATCGGAAGGAGTAGGTTTTGCAGAAAAATATACAAAATCTAATGTTCTGTTTTCGTCTATTTTAAATAATGATTTATGTTTTTCAATATAAGCTTTTAAATCTTCATCTGTGACTTTAACAGGGTTTGATTTTTGGTATGCAATGTAATCGATTTTAACGTATTCAATATCTGCAATATTGGATTGATTTTGTGCTAAAAGTTCAATTTCCTTGTTATTGGTTAACATTCCGGAACCGTAAGTACCTAAATATTGTTTACCCATTGCTTGATAACCAAAATTCTTTTTTAAAGTCATCATAGTTTGGAAATATTCTCTGTATTGCGGAGAAGCATTTTGGCTTTCTTCCATTTTTTGGAATTCATCCTGAATCAATTTGGTATTAATATTTCCGCTTTTATCTTTGAATTGAGGATTGTTAAACAAAGGAGAGGATTTGGCCATATTCCAAATCATTTTATCAGTTAAAATTAATCCTGAGGCATTAAATTTTTGCTCAATTAATTTTTGTTCAATTAACGAATTCCAAACTTGTCCTTCCAGTAAATTTTCCGGATATTGCCCTTGGTACTGAGAAGAAAGAAGACTAAGTTGACTATAATATTCCTGGCGAGAGATCGCTTCTTTGTTTACTTTTCCCAAAACATTCGGATCTTTCTTGCCAATTCTGCTCCAATCAATTCCACCTAATAAAAATAATAATAATGCTACAGCAACAAAACCTATTAATAACCCGTTTCTTTTTCTTATTTGTCCAAGAATAGCCATTTATTCGTAATTTAATTTATTTTAATTTACGAAATTACGGTTTCGACATGAAATATGAAAATAATATTTACCTTAATAGTCATTTTTAAAAATAAAAAAAACCTCGCAAGAAAAATCTTGCAAGGCTTTTAAAAATTAAATTTAAAAGTATAGACTATTTATCTATTGACCCGAGGACACGTTTCATAAATGCATTTAAAGCATTTTTTTCATCCATACCCTCTCTCATTAGCTTATTAACTTCAATAGCTCCGTACATATTAGAGAGCACTTCTCCTAAAACATCTAATTCTTCATCTTTCAAACCCGGAGCTTCCGTTAAGTTCTCTAAGGTTTCAATTGTTTCATTGATATAATCTTCATCATTATTTTCAATGAATTGAGTTAAATGTTTAATTATGGGTAACTTCATTTACTAATTCTTGTAAAGGTTCTATTTTATTTGTTTGTATTTGATTAACCAGCTTTCCATCTTTAAAAGAAGCAAAAGTCGGTAAGTTGGTCACATTTGCTAATTTTCTGGATTCAGGAAATTTTTCCGCATCGACAATTAAAAAAGGTATGGTGCTGTTTTCTTCGCCAATTTTTTTAAATTTCGGCTTCATAATTTTACAGTTTCCACACCATGAAGCAGCATACTGAACGAGAACGATCGGAGATTCTTTGATAATTTCACTTAAATTATCTTCTTGTAATTCTTGTACCATTTTTTTGTTTTTTTAATTATGATTAATGAGAAGATAAATAATCCGATACTCCTTTACGATTGGCATTCATCGCATCTTTTCCTTCTTCCCAGTTAGCCGGACATACTTCACCGAATTTTTGAACATGAGTATAGGCATCTATAAGGCGTAAATATTCTTGAACATTTCTTCCTAATGGCATGTCATTAATACTTTCATGGAAAACTTTTCCCTCTTCATCAATTAAAAAGGTTGCTCTGTATGCAACATTGGATCCTTTCAATATCACAGTTTCATAATCTTCATCATATTCGGAAGATTCAATATCTAAAATTCCTAAAATATTAGAAAGATTACGTGTTGTATCTGCTAAGATTGGATAAGTAACTCCTTCTATACCGCCATTATCTTTAGGGGTATTTAACCAGGCAAAGTGTACTTCGTTAGTATCACATGAAGCTCCTATAACTATAGTATTTCTTTTTTCAAATTCAGGTAGTGCTTGTTGAAAAGCATGAAGTTCCGTAGGACAAACGAAAGTAAAATCTTTAGGATACCAAAATAATAAAACCTTTTTATTTTTTTTAGTTGCCTCCTCAAAAATATTGATCTTTAAATCATCCCCCATGTGATCCATGGCATCTATTGAAATGTTTGGAAATTTTTTACCTACTATTGACATAATTTTATTGTTTTGTTTATCAAAATATTATTTCATTTTTTACATTTCAAAATTAGTCAATAAAACAAGAACCTTACGTTGTGTAAGCATAATTCTTTTTTATTGAAGAATAAAAAAAAACTATATACATAAAAAAATTTCACGATAACTTCCCGGATTTTTTAATAAGATAGTAAAAAAAATTAATTTATCCTATTAAATGATATAAACACAAAAGGATGAATTAATTAAAAGATATTAAAATCTGATAGTAATCGGTTATAAAGACATGATTCTGCTAATTCTAATAAAGATTAAAGGCATAAAAACTAAAAAATGAAGGCAGAAGGGGGAAAGGAAATAGGATTAGACTTTATCAATTGCTGTTATTAAGGAATGTTTAAATATTTATGAGTTTGTAAAGAAACTTGCCATTTAGGGTTTTTCATCACATAATCAATGATTTTTGGAGTAACTTTATTCCTATTACTCCACTCAGGTTGTAAATATAAAATGGCATTATCATTTACTTTAGAAGCCTGTTCTTCCGCAAAAATAAAGTCATGATTATTATAAACAATTACTTTTAATTCGTTTGCTTTTGCATACACACTTTCGAGAGGAAGGGCTGTTTTTTTAGGAGACAAACAGATCCAATCAATATGTCCCGATAGAGGATAAGCTCCCGAAGTTTCGATATGTATTCGGCAACCTAAATTTTTTAGTCTGGACGTTAAGGGCTCTAAATTCCACATTAAAGGTTCCCCTCCGGTTAAAACAATGGTTTTCGATTGGGAAGCAGCTGTTTCGGCAATTTTATCTACAGAGCTAACCGGATGAATAGAAGGATTCCAACTTTCTTTTACATCACACCAATGACATCCTACATCACAACCGCCTATTCTTATAAAGTATGCAGCCGTACCGGTATATCTACCTTCCCCTTGAATGGTGTAAAAATGCTCCATAATAGGTAATGATAGACCGGATTCTAAATCCATAGTTATACTATCTTCCATTTACTTATAATTTTTTAGCAAAAACAACTTGCAAAATTACAAAAAAGTAATTATTTATAAAGATTGCTGCCATCAATATAATGGTAGACTTCCGGAGGAAGCATGGGACGAACATTTTTATGTTCTTTAATCATGGAGCGTATTAAGGTAGAAGAAATTTCAATGATAGGAGCGGAAATTTTATGAATATGTGGATGGTCCATAGTTTGTTCCTTCTGAATACTGTTAATTCGAGGATAAACAAATAATGAATGATATTTTAAAATTTGATCATAATTTTTCCATTTATGAAATGAATTCAAATTATCTTCTCCCATTAGTAAAACAAAATCATAGGATGGATATTTTTCTTTAAGTACAACCAACGTATCAATGGTATAGGAAGGTTTGGGTAAAGTAAATTCAACTGAAGAAGATCTGAAATGAGGGTATTTTTCAATGGCAAGGTTTACCATTTCCAATCTGTGATGATCTTTTAACAGAGTAGATTTATTTTTGAAAGGGTTTTGCGGAGTTACAACAAACCAGATTTGGGTAAGGTTTGAATTTTCAATGATATAATTTGCAATGATTAAATGTCCTATATGAATAGGATTAAATGATCCGAAAAATAAACCAACTTTCATTCAACAAAGTTACAAATCCTCATAAAATTTAACATCTTTAATTTGAAGTTGATAAAAAGTTTTGCCTTGCCAATAATTTTCATATAAAGTGAAAACCATATCAAAAGGATATTTTTCAAATTTAGGCAAAAGATGACCCATTTTAAAGGCGATAGCTTCAAATGAATTTTTAATGGAATCTTGGAAAACAATAATTTTTAAATGGGAACGATCCTTACCCATAAGCGTATAATCGCCTCCAAAATGTACATTTTTGGCTAAAAATACAGGACGCAAATTAGCCGGACCAAATGGAGCAAAATAACTGATAAGTTTGAAAAAACGTTTATTTATTACGGATAGAGATATTTCTTCGTCTATTTCAATAGTTGGCGTTCTTTGACTTTCCTTAATCGTTTCTTTAACAACAGATTCAAATTTTTCTTTAAAGGGTAAAAAATTCTCTTTTTTTATCGAGAGCCCTGCAGCATACATATGACCTCCAAATTGTTCCAAATACTCAGAGGTTTTTTCCAGAGTTTTATAAATATCAAAACCGGTAACACTTCGAGCAGAAGCAACCAGGTCTTTATTTTTTCCTTCTGTAAAGACTAAAGTAGGCCTGTAATATTCTTCAATTAATCGGGAAGCTACAATTCCAATGACCCCTTTGTGCCATTTGCGATTAAAAACAATGGTGGAATAAGTACTGGTTTGACCTGTTTTTATAATTTCTTGAATGGCTTCGGAAGTGATATTGGCATCAAGCTCTCGACGTTCGTTATTAAGCTCATTAATTTGAGTATAGATCTTTCGAGCTTCAATGTCATTAGTTGTAATAAGTAGCTTTACAGCATTGCTTGCATGGCTGATTCTTCCTGCAGCATTTATTTTAGGAGCTATTCCAAATACAATATTATTAATTGAAAAAGCTTCACGAGTTTCTTTGGGTAAAAAAACCTTTAAACCTACTCTGGGTTTTTCCAACAATTGTTTCAAACCAAATGCAGCTAAAATTCGATTTTCACCGGTTATCGGTACAATATCGGCAGCGATACTGATAGCTACTAAGTCTAAGTAGGGAAATATATCTTCCTGTGGAATTTGTTTTTGAGAGGATAAAGCTTGAATAAGCTTAAAGCCAACTCCACATCCGCTTAAAAATTTATAGGGATACTTGCAATCTGATCTTTGCGGATCTAAAATAGCAACCGCTTCCGGAAGAACTTCATCCGGCAAATGATGATCGCATACGATAAAATCAATGTTTTTATCTTTTGCATAAGAAATCTTATCTTTTTCTTTAATTCCGCAATCTAATGCAATTATTAAAGAAAAACCATTAGCAGCGGCAAAATCGATGCCCTGATAGGAGATGCCATATCCTTCTTCATATCTATCCGGTATATAATAATCGATATGCTTATAAAAAGAATTAAGAAAAAGATACATCATTGCCACAGAAGTAGTACCATCCACATCGTAATCTCCATAAATAAGTATTTTTTCATTAGTATTTATGGCCTTTTCGATTCTTTCTACAGCAATGTTCATGTCCTTTAGAAGAAAAGGGTCATGAAGTTGATCAAGCGAAGGTTTAAAAAAAGTTTTAGTTTCATCAAATGTAGAAACACCTCGTTTTAAAAGAAGGCTGGTAATTTCCACAGGGAATCCCAGTTCTTCAGCTAGTTTTTGGGCTTTATTTGGATCAGGTTGAGGTAAAATTAACCAACGATTTCGCATAGTTTACAAATGTATATAATTTTAGTAAATATGAGTACTTTGATTTTATCTTTTATAATTATAGAAGATTGGCTAAAAAAAGATTGAATGTTTTTATATATTTGATTAAAAATAAAATATAATGGAAAAATTAAGAATTTTATTCTTTTATGTATGGCTGTTTAGCTTATACTCTTGTAATCCGGGACCCGGAAAATTTAATGACAATTTAATGGAAAATTTAAATAGAGCAGACAGGGAATATACCACCTTTTATGCTATGGTTGAACAGCACCCTGATACCGGTGACTTTGTTTCCGTCACCAAAAAAGGAAAAGTTGCTTCTGAAGAATTGGAAAAATTGATTAACAAAATTAACGGCTATGAAGTACCCAAAGATGGGGAAGATTTAAAAAACTTATGTGAAGAGTATATCCATAATATGATTACATCGATAAAAGGATTTACTTCAAAAGAAAAATTAACAAAAGATCAATTTGAAAAAGCATTAGAAGACATGGATGTAAATGAAGTTAAATTAAATGAAATTGACGGTAAAATTGTAGAAGCCCAAAAATCATTTGCCAACAAAAGAGGGTTTGAGTTAAAGGATTCATCATCAAATAAAAGATAAATATGGATAAATTTTATTATTGTTACCAAAGTGTTAAATAGTTAAGGAATTTAATTTCTCTTAGTTTTTTACAAACACTTAAATTTATTAATTTATTACCTTTGCTTAAATCAAAAGAAAGATGATTAACAAAGAAAAATTTTTACTCAAATCTTATGAACTGGGAATAATAAAATTTGGTGAATTCACTTTAAAAAGTGGGATTCTTTCTCCTTTTTACGTTGATTTACGACCATTAGCCTCCAGTCCGGAATTACTAAGCGAATTGTCACAACTTTTATTGGCTATGCTAAAAGATTGTAGGCACGAACTTATTTGCGGTGTTCCCTATGCGGCTTTACCTATGGCTACGGCGATGTCTTTAGAATCTAAAGTGCCATTAATTATAAAAAGAAAAGAGAGTAAAAATTACGGGACGAAAAAAATGTTGGAAGGGATCTTTAAAGAAGGACAACGTTGCGTACTCGTGGAAGATGTAATAACAAGTGGGAAAAGTTTGCTTGAAACGATAGAAGAGGTAGAAAAAGAAGGACTAAAAGTAAAAGATATTGTTGTAGTATTAGATAGGCAACAAGGGGGTAAAGAATTATTGGAAAGCAAAGGATATCATGTTCACACTTTATTCAGTATTGAAAATGTAATTGATATTCTGTACAATCATGAATTTTTAAATCAATCACAGGTTGTTAAAATCAAAGACTTTCTTAAAGAAAAACCAACGGTACAATTAAGTGCTCCTCGATTAACCTATGAGGAAAAATTAGAATTACAGAATCATTCGGTTTCTAAGAAGCTGATCGAAATTGCATTATCAAAAAAAACCAACTTAATTGCTTCCTTAGATACCCATAAATCTGCAGAAATTTTAAAATTAGCGCATCAAATAGGAGATTCCATTGTGGCTGTTAAATTGCATTCAGATATAATTTCAGACTTTACTGAAAATTTTATACACGAATTGAAAGAGATTGCAGCAGCTAAAAACTTTTTATTATTCGAGGACAGAAAATTTGGAGATATTGGTAATACACAACATATGCAGTTTACCGGAGGAATTTATAAAATCTCAGAATGGGCAGATTTAATAACTTCTCATGTTATAGCCGGAGAAGAAAGCTTACAAGTATTTGGTGAAAAAACCGGAGTAGTAACTATTGCAGAAATGTCGTCAAAAGGAACTTTAACAGATGAAAACTATAAGTCGAAAGCGATCGAAATTTCAAGTAAAGTTTCCAATGTAATAGGATGTGTTGCCCAATCCAAACTACCTTCTGCTTTATTGTTATTCACTCCGGGGGTGAATTTAACTGAATCAGGAGATTCCAAAGGACAGCAATTCAATACCCCTGAAAAAGTATTCTCCGACTATCATACAGATTTTATTATTGTCGGCAGAGGCATTTACGGAGCTAAGAATCCGGAAGAAGCTGCCAAGAAATATAAAGAAGAAGGCTGGAAAGCATATTTAAAGAATTGTTAATATTACATTATTAAAACATTTTGACGGAAAGAATAATAATAGGAATCGATCCCGGAACGAATGTTATGGGATTTGGGATTATTAGTGTAGTGGGTAATAAAATGAAGCTGTTGTGCATTGATGAGCTAATTCTTAAAAAGGTTGAATCTCATGCATTAAAGCTTAAAAAAATATTTGATAAAACCTTATCGCTGATTGATACCTATCATCCGGATGAATTGGCAATTGAAGAACCCTTTTACGCTAAAAATGTGCAGTCTATGTTAAAATTAGGCAGAGCACAAGGTGTTGCTATGGCTGCCGGCTTACTAAGAGAAATTCCTATTACAGAATATTTTCCTAAAAAAGTTAAAATGTCAATAACAGGAAACGGTAATGCATCCAAAGAACAAGTTGCAGGAATGTTAAAAACTTTATTGAATTTAAAAGATTTTCCTACTCGATATTTGGATGCTTCCGATGGACTGGCTCTGGCAGTGTGCCACTTTTTAAACAGTAGAGTTTCCTCATCCGCAAATACTTCAAAATCATATTCGGGGTGGGATTCCTTTGTGAAAAATAATCCAAAAAGAGTGGGCAGTTGATAAGGTCGTGAAATGAAAAAATCGATTGAAAGGTTTTTAATTAAAACTCAATTGTGGGTTTCTTTCATGATTTCATTATTATGTCTATTTTTTGGAAGTTTAAATCACTCCGTAAATTACAACAGAATTGCAATAATTTTTTTTTCTGCCTTAGCTGCTTATAATTTTATTTGCTTTCAAAATACTTGGTCGCGAAATATCTTAAAAAAACTTTCTTTTCATATTTCAATCATCAGTTTAATACTTGTGGCTTTTATAGTATGTAAGGAAAAAGATTTACTACAATTTTTTCATATTGCATTTATTGGAAGTATTGTAATCATGTATAATTCGGATTTTATAAAGATTCCATTTAGAAACATTCCTTTATTAAAAATTTTTATTATATCATTTGCATGGGCCTATGCGATTCTATATATAGGAAATTCGGGTAATCGTAATACGTTTGCAGAATTTTTAATTCTGTATTTTTTTATCATAGGTATAACTCTGCCTTTTGATATTTGCGACATGAAAAAAGATGTTATTTGTACAATACCCAACTATTTAGGAATACGAAAAAGCAAAGGTATTGCTTGTATATGTTTATTTCTATCTGCACTAGTTTTTGCTTTGACTTTTTATAAGCAAGGCGATTTAATCTATGTGACAGCATGGGAAGTGGTGTGTATAATCAGTATGGGTATGGTAGTATTTATGGGAAAAACACATCAATTTTTTTACACCCGTTTTTGGATGGAAGCTTGTTCTGCATTACCCATAATTATTATATGGTTGCAAAAAATAAGAGTCGTTTTATAAAATAAAACGACTCTTGCACTCATTAAAAGTTGTTATGAGTTTTAACGGAATCTGTCTACAGATTTTATGAGCTTTTCATCCTTATTGATGTACTTATTTGCCATGGCAAGCAGAATAATCAGCAGGACCGGGACGAGTAGCTCAACACCTTTCTCAGGAAGTATAGTACTTCCTCCAGATGAATTTAGCAAATCATAAACCATAAAACCGATCAACAATACGTTTATAATTATATTTATATAATTAATTTTTCTTTGAACATTTCTGCTTTTAAAGCAGAATAGGGAAATAAAAGCTAACAATCCGATGAGGAACAAAAGGAACATATCTGTTAAATCATTAGGAATGAAATCGGTTATATAACCGACAGCAAATCCTAGTATACCGGCTAATGATAGATAAATACTTTGAATTCTTTGGATCAAAATTTCGCTTTTTTGAACAGCAAATGTATAAAAAATTAGCGTTTTAATAAAATATTTTGTAATATTGCTGAATAATCTACTAAAGATTAGTGCATTATTTTTCATAAAGTTACCACTTTATTCTTTTATAAAATAATCAAAATCAATATTTTACGTAATTTTCGAGTAATTTTAAAATCATACTAAACATAACTTATGTTTGAGGAACAAAAGCTTAAAGCAATGAAAGTGGCTGATTTGCAGTCTATTGCTAATGAATTAAAAATTAAAAGTTCAGGATTAAAAAAATCAGAATTAATTGAATTAATTTTAGCTCATCAAAACAAACAAACACACCATAATGAGTCGGAAAAATCAACCGATGAAGAGCCTATAATAACGGAAAAAAGACAAAGAAAAAGAATACCTGCTAAACAACAGCAGAGAGATACTTTATTTTCTAAAGAAGAAGTGGTTGAAAATAAAAGTTCCCAAGATGATGACTCACTAATAGATGATGACGTTCAAAAAGAAGTTTCGGAAAATGATGAAGATTTTAAAATTGATATCCCGGTTTACAGAAAGCCGCAAGTTATATTAAGAAAAAGTGCAGACAGCACTCATTTTCAAAAAACTACAGTTTCTAAGGATGATAAAAAGCTTTTTGATGAAGAGCCTAAAACCAATTATCAAAGCCCGAAGAAAAACAATATTAAGGAATATGCTAACAGACCGCATACCAATGGTAATAAATATCGTTCCTCCGATTATGAATTTGAGGGTATTATAAAAACAGAAGGAGTTTTAGAGATCACTCAGGACGGATATGGTTTTTTACGTTCTTCTGACTTTAATTACCTTTCATCTCCCGATGATGTATATGTTTCTCCTTCCCAAATTAAGCTTTTCGGACTTAAGACCGGAGATACTGTTACCGGAGAAGTTCGTCCACCGAAAGAAGGTGAAAAATTTTTCCCTTTAGTTAAGATTATCGAAATAAACGGAAGAGATCCTTTATTTGTTAGAGATCGAGTATCATTCGAGCATTTAACTCCCTTATTTCCTGAAGAAAAATTTAAATTAGCAGGTAAAGGAGCTACTTTGTCAACTCGTGTAGTAGATTTATTCTCTCCTATTGGAAAAGGACAAAGAGGGATGATCGTTGCTCAGCCTAAAACAGGTAAAACAATTTTACTTAAAGATATTGCCAATGTAATTTCCATAAATCATCCGGAAGTTTACATGATTGTATTATTGATAGACGAACGTCCGGAGGAGGTAACCGACATGCAAAGAAGCGTCAAAGGAGAAGTAATTGCTTCAACTTTTGATGAATCAGCCGAAAAACATGTAAAAGTTGCCAATATTGTTCTGTCTAAAGCACAAAGAATGGTGGAATGTGGACACGATGTAGTAATATTGTTAGATTCCATTACCCGTTTGGCTCGTGCTTATAATACGGTTTCTCCGGCATCCGGTAAAGTACTTTCCGGAGGGGTAGATGCCAATGCACTTCATAAACCTAAACGTTTCTTTGGAGCAGCAAGAAATATTGAAGGAGGAGGTTCTCTTACTATTATTGCAACGGCATTGATAGATACCGGATCTAAAATGGATGAAGTAATTTTTGAGGAATTTAAAGGTACCGGTAATATGGAGCTTCAACTGGATCGAAAAATTGCCAATAAACGTATTTATCCGGCTATTGATTTGGTTTCGTCTTCAACACGTCGTGACGATTTATTATTAGACCCGGTTTCTCAACAAAGAATGTGGATATTAAGGAATCATTTGGCAGATATGAATCCATTGGAAGCTATGGAGTTCTTAAAAATGAGATTAGACCGATCTCTTTCCAATGAAGAATTCTTATTAACGATGAATCAATAAAATAGCTAATAAAAATATATAGTATAGATAAAAAGGCTGTTAATTTAACAGCCTTTTTTATTGATAAAAATCTAAAACTAGGATATTTATATTTGAAATTTGAAAAAGTTTTTTTAAATGAAATGTGTGATACAAATATAAGCTAAAATTAATTATTTCATGAATTTGGAACGACTTCTCATTTGAGGGTTGATCATATTGCTTCTCGAA
The DNA here is from genome assembly GCF_011082725.1 of Apibacter sp. B3706. Classification (NCBI taxonomy): domain Bacteria; kingdom Pseudomonadati; phylum Bacteroidota; class Flavobacteriia; order Flavobacteriales; family Weeksellaceae; genus Apibacter; species Apibacter sp. B3706. The sequence goes on from NZ_CP049715.1 coordinate 2,191,562, forward strand.
ACATTTACTCTTTTCATTTGTTCTTTCATCATTTTAATTTGATCTCCCAGCATGTTGGAAGTATCTAATTTTTTAGCTTCAGTTAAAAAACGTTCTGCCTCATTTTTATTACCTCTCATCATAGCTCCTGCCGCCAAATTTAGTGTAGCCAATGCGCGATCGTGTTTAAAGCTTAAACCGTAATCCAAAGCTGTTTTCATATACGATTCGGCCTTAGCAGCATTGCCTTGAGCCTCAGTAATCCCCATAAGATAGTTATAATATCCGTATTGTTTTCTTACTAATTGACTTTTCACATTAGTAATTTTGTCCAACCAGGAACGAGCACCTACAAGATCTTGTTTTCTCAGTTTCCAAAAAGCTAATAAAATATATTCGTTTCTGAAAAATAATAAAATAGGCAGGGCAGAAAGAATAACCAATAGAATTCCTAATCCTATTTGACGATTAAACATCAGATAAATGCCCAATCCGATTATGAGGGCTGCAATAACAAGTTTTATATATTTATTCATGGTAAAGTCTTCAAATTTCGACAAAGGTAACAATAAGTGTTGAAAAAATAAGGATTAATAAAAATGTGAAAAGTACTTTTAATGAAAATAGCACAAAAAAATAAGTTAACCTGTCAACCAGTTATTTAATCTTATTTATTTGTATATCCGAAATTTTTTAAATCCCGATCATTGGATCTCCAATCTTTTTTTACTTTGACATAAAGGTTGAGGAAAATCTTTTTATTAAAAAATTTTTCTAAGTCTAGCCGAGCTTCCGTCCCTACTTTTTGAATTTTTTGTCCTTTATGACCGATAAGAATGCCTTTTTGTGTGTTTCTTTCTACATAAATAGTCGATTCAATACGGATAATATGATCTTCTTCTTTAAAGCTTTCGGTAACGACTTCTACAGAATAAGGAATCTCTTTTTGATAATTAAGCAATATTTTTTCCCGAACAGTCTCGTTCACAAAAAAACGTTCCGATAAGGTGGTAAATTGTTCTTTATCATAATAAGGAGGCATTTCCGGCAATAAACTTTTAATTTTTGGAAGAATTAATTCGGTATTGAGAGAATGTAAGGCAGATATAGGAAGAATTTCTGCATTTGGTAATTGGTTATGCCAAAATGCAACGCTTTCTGATATAGTTGAAGCATCTTTAGCTTTATCAACTTTATTTAGTAATACAATAACAGGTATTTTTACCGAATTTAATTTTTTAACTAAAAATTCTGAAGGATTTTTTTCTTCGCCAAATTCTGTGATAAATAAAATCAAATCAGCATCTTCAAAAGACTCTTTTACAAAATCATTCATTTTTTCCTGCAACTCATAAGCAGGATTTTGTATGATTCCGGGGGTATCGGAAAATATAATTTGTGTATTTTCATCGTTCCAAATTCCATATACTCGATGACGGGTAGTTTGTACTTTTGGAGTTACGATGGATAGCTTTTCTCCTATTAATTGATTTATCAAAGTGGATTTTCCTACATTGGGTTTACCTACAATGCTGACAAATCCTGAGTGGTGTGACATGAAATTAATTTTTTGATAAAATTATAAAGTTATTTAGTATTGGAACGATATTTTTTATTCAAGGCTTGTAAAATAGCCCAAGTTTCAGCATCTACATTGCCATCAGCTTTTTCAGGTCTGAAATGCCATTGAAATGCACGGATAGTTAGAAATGTATTTTTGTCCCATTCTCCGGTTAAATCTATTTTATAACCGTATTTTTTAAGTGCTTTCTGAAATTCCAACGGAGAACTGTAAGGGTAGGTATCCGGAATATATTGAGTCAAATAATACTCTTTGTCATACTCCTCATACCAAGCTCCAATTCCATACTGAGTATATAACTCTTTCCAAGGAAACATAGGCCCGGGATCTTGTTTTCTTAACGGGGCTATATCGCTGTGCCCCACAACATTCACAGGGTCAATCTCGTAACGATTAATAATGTTTTTGGATAAAGTCGCAACTTTCTTAATCTGATATTTTGGAAAATAAGTAAATATTAATGAATCTTTTATTTTAGTGTATCCTTTATTTACTATTTCAATACCTATGGAGGTATCATTTAAATTCTCTGTTCCATTCCATGAGCTCACTCCCGCATGCCAGGCTCTTTTGTCCTCACTAACTAAGATATCAATGGTATCGTTCGGCTGGTCTGTGATTAAATAATGAGCGCTTACTTGCCCTTTTTTAGCCAATATCTTAACAGAGGTTGGATAATCTGAAACTGTATAGTGCAAAACCAAAAATTTAATTCTTTCATTAAATGCAACGGAAGGGAAATTTTTTTGAGAAATAACATATTCCGGAAGGTTGGCTTCGGTTATGATGTGATATTTAGGATTAGCATGGGTTATATATACAGTATCTCTAATAACCTTGCTATCAACGATAATCTTTTTTTGTGATCCACAGCTTACTAAGAAGAAGAGTGTACAACACAAAATGTTGAATTTTATTATTTGTATCATTTATTTTATTATATAATAACAAAGTTAAAAAACAGTAAAATAATTATAAGTCAAAAATTTTAAAAAAATACTTGCATAAGTAAAATCTTACACTTACTTTTGCACTCCAAATTAGTTGGAATTCGGACTAAATTTGGAGAGTTGCCGGAGTGGTTAACGGAGCAGTTTGCTAAACTGTCGACAGGAAACTGTCGCGTGGGTTCGAATCCCACACTCTCCGCATTAACACACAAGGTATATTCGGGGTGTAGCGCAGGTGGTAGCGCATCTGGTTTGGGACCAGAGGGTCGCAGGTTCGAGTCCTGTCACCCCGACTTGATAAATCAGAAAGGGGTCGCGTAGCTCAGCTGGATAGAGCATCTGCCTTCTAAGCAGACGGTCAAAGGTTCGAATCCTTTCGCGATCACAATATAGTTATAAAGACTTTCAATTTTTTGAAAGTCTTTTTTATTTTCTACAAAGTACTTAATGAAACTCTCTTTTTTTAGTTTGTTTTTTGTTTTTTGCTTTTCAATTATTATTATATAGTCAGAAAATAGAAGAAATAATTGTTTTAATTTCCTCCAAAATCCAATTCCTTTGTTTATTAATTAATAGGCATGCTTTTTATCTTAAAAAGAGATATATTTTTTAAGAAAAAAATAATCATGAAAATAAATGATTAACTTATACTGGATAACTTTTTAGATTAGTGAAATCTAAAATTATAAGTTTTTCCAACGTAAATCTAAAAGGAGATTAAATGAGTTTGTGCACAAGATAAAAAATGAATCAAAATATGTATATTTGAACTCGCTCATTTATATTAATCAAATATGTCTAATAAAAATCATTTTTCAGAAACCTTTGATGATGGAACTAAGGCAAAATTAGAAATCTTTCGCAATTATTTTAATGAATGGCTACCTGTATTCATTTCGTCAGAAAAAAATAATTATTGGAAAAATATTTTTATATATGATTTTTTTTCGGGTGAAGGAATGGATTGTGATAATAACTATGGGAGCCCTTTAATAATTTTAGATGTATTGAATCGATCTGATAATGTACTTAAAACATCTGTCAAAATAAATGTTATTCTAAATGATATGAAAAAGAAAAGATATAACATTTTAGAGAAAAATGTTAGTAACTTTAAATATGATAAAGAAAAAATAAAGGTTAGAATATTTAATAAATCGTTTAAGGATTTATTTTTAGAATTATATCCAAAAATGATTAAAAATAAAGAATTGCCTAGATTAATGTTTTTAGACCAGTTTGGGATTAAGGAAATTACTGAAGATATATTTAAAAAATTAGTAAGCTTTAAAAGAACTGATTTTATATTTTTTATTTCATCATCATTTATTAATAGGTTTAGTGGTCAAAATGAATTTCAAAATTACATTAAAATTACAAAGAAGGAATTTGAAAAATCTAAACCTTTCCATTGTCATAAGGTAGTTTTTGAATATTATAAATCTTTAATTGACACAGATTATATGTTAGCTCCTTTTTCAATAAAAAAAGGAAAAAATATTTATGGATTAATTTTTGGTTCTAACCATTCATATGGCATTGAAAAATTTTTAAAGGTCGCATGGAAGATTAATCCTAATACTGGAGATGCTAATTTTAATATAGACGAAGAAAAAATAATAGATGGACAATTTTCAATGTTTGAGGAAGATAATACAATAAAAAAATTAGGATTATTAGAAAAAGAAATAAAAAAAGAAATTTTTGTTAATAAAGAAAAATCATTACATAGAATATATTTAAAAACTTTAGAATTTGGCTGTCTGCCTAAACATTGTAATGAAATATTAAGAAAACTAGTAAAAGAAAATAAAATTGAACCAGTTAAGACTGTTAGAGAAAAAATACATAAATTAATTAATAAACCGATAGAAATCAAAAAAAAAATAAAGTGAAGCGGTCAAAAATAGAATGGACAGATGCCACTTGGAATCCTTCAACGGGATGTAATAAAATAACAGCAGGTTGTAAATTCTGCTATGCTGAAGTAATGGCAAAAAGGTTACAAGCTATGGGAACACCAGGTTATGAAGATGGTTTTAAATTTACATTAATGCCTGAAAGGCTGGAAGTACCCAAAAATATAAAAAAGCCCACTAAATTTTTTGTAAATTCTATGAGTGATTTATTTCATGAAAAAATGACCATAGAATTTTTGGATAAAGTTTTTAAAGTAATTGACGAAACGCCTCAACATCAATATCAGATTCTAACTAAAAGAGAAAAGAGATTAGAGGAATATTTTAAGGATAAAAAAGTCCCTGATAATGTTTGGCTTGGAGTTACAGTTGAATACGCTAAGACTAAACATAGAATAGATGTTCTAAGAAAAATTGATGCAAAAATTAGATTTTTATCAATAGAACCATTGATTGGGGCGATGGGAGATTTAGATTTGACTGGAATTCATTGGGTTATTGTTGGAGGAGAAAGTGGGGTAAAAGCTAGACCCATGAAGCCTATGTGGGCTATAGATATTCAGAATCAATGTGATAATCAAAATGTTGCTTTCTTTTTTAAACAATGGGGTACTTGGGGGGAAGATGGAATAAGAAGAAGTAAAAAAGCTAATGGTAGAATTTTACTAGGAAAAGAGTGGAATGAAGAGCCTGAATATGAAATTAAAGATTTTGATATACTAAAAAATAAATTAATATAATATTTATCAGAATTTCTGATATTAAAGATTAAAACTTTTAAGGTAAAATAATTTTTTTAATGAAATAAGAGTAATTTATGGTTAATTACTGGAAATCAGAATGTATTCCCCATAAGTATTAGACTTACGAAATATATTATCTCTATTATTAAAGATCTGTTCAAACATGCAATGTAATTTACAACAAATTTAGTTTTTAAAATTTAAAAATTCATCTATACTTTATCGTATTTTTTATAAATGTATTTGAGAGTAACAAATTACTTAAATTTAAGCTAAATTAAATAGTATATGTAGCCTAAAATAGTTAAGAATAACTTGAACAAAAAAATCATTTCTTAGATTATCTTAATTAAAATATGAATGTAAATTTACCTTCTTAATAAAGAATACTTTGAGTTAATTTTTTTACATTAAATAATTAATATGAATAAAAATTTATATAAATCCCTGGTAAACTTTTTAGGAGCTTTAACAATTGTTTGTACTATAACAAGTTGTGAATGTGATAGAGATAAAAAAGAAGAACTAATAAAACAACAGGCAGAAAAAGAAAAATTAGAAAAAGAACAATCGGTTGAAGTGGATAAAATTGGTACAGTCATTCAAGGTACTTTAGATCCTGCAACAGGAAATTTTATATATGAAACCGGGGATATATTTACCATAAAACTTCCGAACGGAGAAGAAATTTTCGAAATAGGAAACAATTCAACCGAGGCTAAATTGTTTAATTATCTAAAAGATTCAACTCTAAATATAAGTGAAGACAAAACCAAAGGCTGGATTACATTAGATCGAGTATATTTTGATACAGGTAAAACCACTTTAACTACAGAATCAGGAAAACAAATAAAAAATTTAGCACAAATTTTAAAAGCATTTCCTAAAGCTAAAGTTAAAATTGGAGGATATACTGATACTACCGGATCAGAAGAAACTAATAAAAAAGTTTCAGAAGATAGAGCAAAAATCGTTCAAGAAGAATTAATCAAATCAGGAGTACAAAAAGAAAGAATATCATCTGAAGGATATGGATTACAGCATCCGGTTTGTGAAGCTAATGATACACCTGAATGTAGGGCACAAAACAGAAGAGTAGATATACGCGTACTTGAAAAATAGAATTCAATTACTCACAGTATTGTTTATTTATATCCCTAAGTCGCTTCGTACAAATTTAATTTCGTCGTAAGAAACGTCATCTCCCAATGATTCCTTAATAAGTTTTAATTCTTTAGTATTTAACTCAGCTAATTTTTTTTCAATCAAAACATACTTTTCCTCAGAGATGAAATCATATGCAGATACTTTATTTTTAGAAATCAATTTAGCTACATGATTGCTAATGGTAGAAACCGTCAAATTTCTAACTTTGGCTACCTCTGTAAGATTTTTTCCTTCTTGCAAAAGCTGTAAAGTTAAATCAACCGTGTCTTCTTTTTTATTGGCTTTTGAAAAAGTTTCGGAATCAGAAGTAAAAACATATTCTTTATATGTAATTCGTTGATCAATAAGATTCGTGGAAAGTATATATTTTGTTTTAATTTTGATATCATTTTCAAATTCACAAATGAATTTTAAATATTGAGAAATTCTTGATTTATTTTTATAATCAAGATAATGAGTTTGCAAAGGTTTCCAAACTCTAAGAAAAAGCTCATCAGCAAAATATTCAACAGCGTCTTTAGCTCTCATTTCGATAGTTCGCCATATTTCCTCCTTATTGGTAATAGTTGATGAATTAAAACGAGAAAGAATATTTCGTTGAAATTTTTGATTGATTAACAAAAGAGAATGTAAGCACTCATCAATAGAAGTAATTAAATCCAAAACCTGTTGTTTTTCAGGAATAGATTTTTCAATAGTCATTTTGCGCCAATCCTGAATCCTATGAGTTAAAGAGAGAACCGATAAAGATTTAAAAAGAGTTTCAAGTCCAAAATTATACTTCTCTTCATTAAGAGTATTTTCTAACTCATGCACATTCCACATTTGATTTTGAAATTCATTTATCTTAGAATCTTGAATAATATTATGATTTCTTATAATAGATTTTAAAATAATTCCTTCCAAAGTTCGGCACCTGCTTAAGGCAACATAAACCTGGCCGGAAGCAAAAGATTTTCCTGCATCAACAATTACTTTATCAAAAGTTAGCCCTTGACTTTTATGGATGGTTACAGCCCAAGCAAGTCGAATGGGAAATTGAGAAAATGATCCCAAAACTTCTTCCGTAATCTTGCCCGTTTCAGGATCAACAGTATATTTTATATTTTTCCAAACTTCATGTTCCAATAAAAAGGATTCTTTTTGATTTTCAAATCGAACATAAATTTCAAAATCCTCAATTTTTTCAATAATACCGATTTTTCCGTTGAAATACCTTCTGTTGCCGGAGCTGTCATTTCGAATGAACATGATTTGAGTGCCCTCTTTTAATACCAATTCCATATCAGTGGGATATGAGGTTTCAGGAAATACACCATCTACAATAGCCTCAAAAAACTTAATAGGTTTATTGAGTTTTCTTAATTCATTCTCATTAATGGAAGTAGCAATAGAATTATGAGTTGTCAAAGTTATATAACCTGATTCCTTCGGAATAAAATCAGGATCATATTTTTCATGAAGTAATTCAAAATCAATAGAATCAAAATCCTGGTATCGAATAGCATTCAATAAATTTATAAAAACAGGATCATCTTGCCTGTATACTTTTTTGAATTCAATACATACCGGAGGATTATTTTGCAAAACTAATGCATCAAAGAAAAAAAGGCTTTTATAATAATTCTTTAAAAGATTCCATTGTTCTTCTTTTATTACAGGAGGTAATTGATACATGTCTCCAATCATAAGTATTTGTACACCTCCAAAAGGAGCAGCATTATTTCTTGTGTATTGCAAAGACCAGTTAATAGCATCAAGAATATCCGCACGTAACATGGAAACTTCATCGATAATTAATAATTCAACCTCCGAAAATAGTTTTCTCTTATCCTTATTATACCTAAAATGTTGATGAAGTTCTAATTTAGTGATAGCAATATTCCGATCAATCCATCCGTCATTAACAGGAATAAAACTTGTAAGAGGAAACCCGAATAAAGAATGTATAGTAACCCCTCCCGCATTAATAGCTGCTACTCCCGTGGGAGCAACGATAATAGTGTTTTTTCTAGTAGAATTTTTCAATTCCTTTAAAAAAGTGGTTTTACCCGTACCCGCCTTTCCGGTTATAAAAATGTTTTTGTTAGTATAGTTGGCTAAATCAAAAGCTAATTTCTGTTCAATATTGATTGCAGTGGATGGGTTTTCCATTTACTTTTAGGTTTTAATACAAATATATACTAAAAGATTAAAAAAATAAATATAAAAAAGTAAACAAAATAGAGGATTTTAATTCTAAAATTAAAAAATAATTTAAAAAGAGTAAAATGTATAAAAAAATATTCAAAAAAATATAATTTGATTACTTATACTATATATAAAAGATTGTTCATCTAAGAATGTTACTAAACTATAGTATTTAAAAACAAAATGTCATGAACAATAAATGTAAATAATTACGATATATAATTATATATTTTACTTTTGTTAAAGACTTAATCAAGTAATAAGATGAAAAGTAAAATTATTGAAGGGTTTTCAAAACTAAACAAAGAACAAAAAATTAACTGGCTAAACCAACAATACGGAGGAGGTTCAGGAGATTTAAAAAATATATTAGAACAGTATTGGAATCATAACGCTGATTTGCAAAAACTACATGACGAATTTACAGAAAACACTATAAGCAATTTTTACCTTCCCTATGGTATAGCTCCCAATTTTTTAATAAATGATGAAATATATGCCTTGCCCATGGCTATAGAAGAAAGCTCAGTAGTAGCGGCTGCTTCCAAATCGGCTAAATTTTGGCTAGATAAAGGAGGTTTTAAAACGAAACTTTTAGGAAACACTAAATTAGGACATATACACTTCATATATAAAGGAGAAGGGAGTAAATTATTACAATGGTTTAACACCCATTTAAAAGAAGAACTCATTAAACAATCGAAGGATCTTACTAAGAATATGCAAATGAGAGGAGGAGGAATTATGAATATAGAGTTAATAGATAAATCGAAAGAGCTTGAAAACTACTATCAGATAAAAGGTTCTTTTAATACACAAGATAGTATGGGAGCAAACTTTATAAATTCATGCCTCGAACAATTTTCAAAAACATTTAAAACAGAATTTCAAAAATCCAATATATTTAATAAAGAAGAAAAGAACAGCTTGCAGATTATTATGTCTATACTTTCCAATTATACACCCGATTGTATGGCGAGAGCGGAAGTAAGCTGTAAAATAAAAGACTTAAAGGACGACAGCGGAATGCCTCCGGAGGAATTTGCCTGGAAGTTTAAACAAGCAGTTGAAATAGCAGAAGTAGAACCTTATAGAGCAGCTACTCACAATAAAGGAATTATGAATGGAGTTGATTCTGTAGTAATAGCCACAGGAAATGATTTTAGAGCAGTTGAGGCATGTGCACATACCTTTGCCTCACATAAAGGAAAATACACCAGTTTAACTCATTGTGAAATTAAAAACGATCAATTTCGTTTTTGGCTTGATCTGCCTATATCCTTAGGAATAGTTGGAGGCTTAACGAAGCTTCATCCATTAGTGATAGCATCCTTACAAATATTAAATAATCCCTCAGCAGAAAAACTTATGCAAATTGTAGCAGTTGCTGGACTGGCTCAAAATTTTGCTGCAATACGATCATTAATTACAACAGGAATTCAAAAAGGACATATGAAAATGCATCTTACCAATATAATAAATCAATTAGGAGCAACGGAAAAAGAAAAGAAGGAGATACTCAATATATTTAAAGAAAAAACAATATCACATCATTTAGTGGCTGCAGAACTGGAAAAACTCCGTAAAGAACAATAATGTTAAATAAAAGATACATTAAAAAATATTAATAGTAAAGTGTACTGTCTACTATATATAAAAAAGTACTTGAATAAAAACATTAGAGGAAAGGAATTCAAAACTATCAATTAGAGAATACAACCTATAAAGTTTATAAAATAGAAAAGAAAAAGAACGAGCCCATAAGGTCCAATACGAATGATCAGGAGAGGAGCAGGAATAAATAGAAAAAAAATTAAAAATTTTTTTTGGAGGTTAAATAGGTGATATGCAGCATATTATGGTTTGGTAGGTAAAAAAGATTAAAAAAAGATTACAAAAAAACTTGCGGGGAAAGAAAAAGTAGCTATCTTTGCACCCGCAAGTCAGGAACAACGAAAGAGAAAAACAGAAGATGAGAGGGACCTGAGTAGCGCAAAAGATCGTTGAAATAAAAAGTTTTTTAAACAAAGCTTACGAAAGATAAAAAGTAGCAAAACACAACCTGGAAGAAAAGAGATTCTTTTGAGTTAGGGAAAAAGCCTTGAAATTGATAATAACAAAGAAATTACAATGGAGAGTTTGATCCTGGCTCAGGATGAACGCTAGCGGGAGGCCTAACACATGCAAGCCGAGGGGTATTTTGGAGCTTGCTTCAAGAGAGACCGGCGTACGGGTGCGTAACGCGTATGCAACTTACCTGTATCACTGGGATAGCCCGGGGAAACCCGGATTAATACCGGATAACATATCAGCCAGCATTGGCAGATATTAAAAGATTTATCGGATATAGATAGGCATGCGTAGGATTAGTTAGTTGGTAAGGTAACGGCTTACCAAGACGATGATCCTTAGGGGGCCTGAGAGGGTGAACCCCCACACTGGAACTGAGATACGGACCAGACTCCTACGGGAGGCAGCAGTGAGGAATATTGGACAATGGGTGAGAGCCTGATCCAGCCATCCCGCGTGAAGGACGACAGCCCTATGGGTTTTAAACTTCTTTTGTATGGGAATAAACCACATTACGTGTAATGTTCTGAAGGTACCATACGAATAAGCATCGGCTAACTCCGTGCCAGCAGCCGCGGTAATACGGAGGATGCGAGCGTTATCCGGATTTATTGGGTTTAAAGGGTCCGTAGGCGGGTTGATAAGTCAGCGGTGAAAACCTGCAGCTTAACTGTAGAACTGCCGTTGATACTGTTAATCTTGAATAGTATTGAAGTAGCTGGAATGTGTAGTGTAGCGGTGAAATGCATAGATATTACACAGAACCCCGATTGCGAAGGCAGGTTACTAAATACCGATTGACGCTGATGGACGAAAGCGTGGGGAGCGAACAGGATTAGATACCCTGGTAGTCCACGCCGTAAACGATGGATACTCGTTGTTGGGGGTTAGCCCTCAGTGACTAAGCGAAAGTAATAAGTATCCCACCTGGGGAGTACGACCGCAAGGTTGAAACTCAAAGGAATTGACGGGGGCCCGCACAAGCGGTGGAGCATGTGGTTTAATTCGATGATACGCGAGGAACCTTACCAGGGCTTAAATGGGAATTGACGTACTTAGAAATAAGTATTTCTACGGACAATTTTCAAGGTGCTGCATGGTTGTCGTCAGCTCGTGCCGTGAGGTGTCAGGTTAAGTCCTATAACGAGCGCAACCCTTATCATTAGTTGCCAGCGATTAAAGTCGGGAACTCTAATGAGACTGCCGGTGCAAACCGCGAGGAAGGTGGGGATGACGTCAAATCATCACGGCCCTTACGCCCTGGGCCACACACGTGCTACAATGGCCGGTACAGAGGGCAGCTACTGGGCAACCAGATGCGAATCTCAAAAGCCGGTCTCAGTTCGGATTGGAGTCTGCAACTCGACTCTATGAAGCTGGAATCGCTAGTAATCGCAGATCAGCCATGCTGCGGTGAATACGTTCCCGGGCCTTGTACACACCGCCCGTCAAGCCATGGAAGCTGGGGGTACCTGAAGTCGGTGACCGTAAAAGGAGCTGCCTAGGGTAAAACTAGTGACTGGGGCTAAGTCGTAACAAGGTAGCCGTACCGGAAGGTGCGGCTGGAACATCTCTTTTTTAGAGCAAAAAGTCAAAACAAGGAATAACAACCCCCAAAAGAAGCTGACAACTTCCAGGTGTTTCCTACTTAAACAAATAAAAGAGTAAGTAAAAAGTTAAAAAAACACAAGATATATAACACCCCTGAAAAGCCCCTGTAAGGAAAAGGTAAGACAATAGAAGAAGAGTAAAAGGAGCAACGAGGAAAATAAAAATCAATCAGTCTCATAGCTCAGCCGGTTAGAGCGCTACACTGATAATGTAGAGGTCGGCAGTTCGAGTCTGCCTGAGACTACAAAGGGAAACAAGGGGAATTAGCTCAGCTGGCTAGAGCGCCTGCCTTGCACGCAGGAGGTCAAGGGTTCGACTCCCTTATTCTCCACAAGGTTCGAAAAACGAAAGAAAGAAGTAGTAAAAAGAACCAGTGTTATATACGGATCATTGACATTATTGGGATTTTATATAAAAAAATAAACCGAGCGGCCAATATAATTGGCTAAGGAAAAGAAATCGTTAAGGGCGTATGGCGGATGCCTAGGCTTCAAGAGGCGAAGAAAGACGTGGTAAGCTGCGAAAAGCTGCGGGGATTGGCACACACGAATAGATCCGCAGATATCTGAATGGGGCAACCCACTATACAAGAGTATAGTATTCCCGCAAGGGAAGGCAAACCTTCCGAACTGAAACATCTAAGTAGGAAGAGGAAAAGAAATCAACCGAGATTCCGAGAGTAGTGGCGAGCGAAATCGGAAGAGCCCAAAAGTATGTAATTAGATAGCAGAATGTTTTGGAAAGAACAACCGAAGAAGGTGAAAGTCCTGTAAGTGAAATCTGGTTATTTATGAAAAAGAGTAGGGCGGGACACGTGAAATCCTGTCTGAACATGGGGGGACCATCCTCCAAGGCTAAATACTCCTTGAAGACCGATAGCGAACAAGTACCGTGAGGGAAAGGTGAAAAGTATTTCGAAAAGAAAGATGAAAGAGACCCTGAAACCATACGCCTACAAGCGGTCGGAGCATCGTAAGATGTGACGGCGTGCCTTTTGCATAATGAGCCTACGAGTTAATTTCACTAGCGAGGTTAAGTAGTTCAGCTACGGAGCCGCAGCGAAAGCGAGTCTGAATAGGGCGTTGAGTTAGTGGGATTAGACGCGAAACCTTGTGATCTATCCATGGGCAGGTTGAAGCTTTGGTAACACAAAGTGGAGGACCGAACCGGTTGACGTTGAAAAGTCTTCGGATGACCTGTGGATAGGGGTGAAAGGCTAATCAAACTGGGAGATAGCTCGTACTCCCCGAAATGCATTTAGGTGCAGCGTTAAGAAAGAGTATACTAGAGGTAGAGCTACTGATTGGATGCGGGGGTTTCACCGCCTACCAAATCCTGACAAACTCCGAATGCTATTATATGTTTCTTAGCAGTGAGGGCATGGGTGCTAAGGTCCATGTCCGAGAGGGAAAGAACCCAGAGCAACAGCTAAGGTCCCGAAATGTATACTAAGTTGAACAAACGAGGTCAGACTGCCCAGACAGCTAGGATGTTGGCTTGGAAGCAGCCATTCATTTAAAGAGTGCGTAACAGCTCACTAGTCGAGCGGTTTGGCATGGATAATACTCGGGCATAAGTATACTACCGAAGCTATGCGAAATGAAAATTTCGGTAGGGGAGCATTCTATATGCGCAGAATCAGTAAGGTGACTTATTGTGGAGCGTATAGAAAAGAAAATGTAGGCATAAGTAACGATAATGAAGGTGAGAAACCTTCACGCCGAAAATCCAAGGTTTCCTCAGCTATGCTAATCAGCTGAGGGTAAGTCGGGACCTAAGGTGAATCCGAGAGGAGCAATCGATGGGAAATCGGTTAATATTCCGATACCGGCTGTAAATTCGATGGAGTGACAGAGTAATGACACTACCGCGTACTGACGGAATAGTACGTTAAAGCATGTAGGTAAATCAGCAATAGTAAAATGCGTTGCCGATGCCGAAAGTGAAAGTACCAGGAAGCTACGGTGGAATGGATAGTGTAGGTAAGAGCTCTCAAGAAAAACTTCTAAGGCAAGTTTACAGCGCCCGTACCAAAACCGACACAGGTGGATGAGGAGAGTATCCTAAGGCGCTCGAGTGAATCATGGTTAAGGAACTAGGCAAAATAGACCTGTAACTTCGGGAGAAAGGTCGCTCCCCATAAAAAGGGAGCCGCAGTGAAAAGGCCCAGGCGACTGTTTATCAAAAACACAGGACTCTGCAAAATCGCAAGATGACGTATAGGGTCTGACACCTGCCCGGTGCTGGAAGGTTAAGGAAGGAGGTTAGCGTAAGCGAAGCCTTTGACTGAAGCCCCAGTAAACGGCGGCCGTAACTATAACGGTCCTAAGGTAGCGAAATTCCTTGTCGGGTAAGTTCCGACCTGCACGAATGGTGTAACGATCTGGGCACTGTCTCAACCATGAGCTCGGTGAAATTGTAGTATCGGTGAAGATGCCGATTACCCGCAATGGGACGAAAAGACCCTGTGAACCTTTACTATAGCTTCGTATTGACTTCGGGTAAATGATGTGTAGGATAGGTGGGAAACTAAGAATCGGCTTCGCCAGGAGTCGAGGAGTTGACGTTGAAATACCACCCTTTATTTATCTGGAGCCTAACTTCTGAACAGAAGGACATTGCGTGGTGGGTAGTTTGACTGGGGTGGTCGCCTCCAAAAGAGTAACGGAGGCTTTCAAAGGTACCCTCAGCACGCTTGGCAACCGTGCGCAGAGTGTAATGGCATAAGGGTGCTTGACTGCAAGACCGACAAGTCGAGCAGGTGCGAAAGCAGGACATAGTGATCCGGTGGTTCCGCATGGAAGGGCCATCGCTCATAGGATAAAAGGTACTCCGGGGATAACAGGCTAGTCTCCCCCAAGAGCTCACATCGACGGGGAGGTTCGGCACCTCGATGTCGGCTCGTCACATCCTGGGGCTGGAGAAGGTCCCAAGGGTTGGGCTGTTCGCCCATTAAAGTGGCACGCGAGCTGGGTTCAGAACGTCGTGAGACAGTTCGGTCTCTATCTATTGCGGGCGTAGAATTTTGCGTGGAGTTGACTCTAGTACGAGAGGACCGAGTTGAACAAACCTCTGGTGTATCAGTTGTGCCGCCAGGTTCACCGCTGAGTAGCTAAGTTTGGAAGAGATAAGCACTGAAAGCATATAAGTGCGAAACTCGCCACAAGATAAGAATTCGATATAGGGTCGTGGGAGAATACCACGTTGATAGGCTACAGGTGTAAAGGCAGTGATGTCATAGCCGAGTAGTACTAATTACCCGGAGATTTCGTCCAAAATAAAAAATAAAAGTTAATAGAATTGGCCGTAAGCGTTTAAAAATTTAT
The DNA here is from genome assembly GCF_011082725.1 of Apibacter sp. B3706. Classification (NCBI taxonomy): domain Bacteria; kingdom Pseudomonadati; phylum Bacteroidota; class Flavobacteriia; order Flavobacteriales; family Weeksellaceae; genus Apibacter; species Apibacter sp. B3706. The sequence continues at coordinate 2,207,099 of NZ_CP049715.1, forward strand.
ATAAAATCCCATTAAGATATTTAGGGTGGTTATAGCGGTAGGGCTCACCTGTTCCCATTTCGAACACAGAAGTTAAGCCTACTTGCGCTGATGGTACTGCAAACGCGGGAGAGTAGGTAGCCGCCGGTTTTTTAAAAAAGAAAGCTTTGTATAGGTAATATACAAGGCTTTTTTTGTTTTGGAGTGGAGTGGTTTTTGGTTATTTTTTTCTTGTACTTTATCATCTAACTGAAGCAGTAGGTTTAGTTGATTTAGGTTTTTAAATATCTCCTTTTTAATGTATTTAAATGTCTATGATGATATATTTACTATACATATTCTTCAATGTTATTAAAATAATCTCAATCTCGATAAAGAACTTCTTATTTAGAAATAGTAAATCTAAATAGTTTTTGAAATCTTATAATTTGAAGAAATAGGTTTTATTGATTTTTATTTCTTTAGTAACTCTTTTTTGATAGGTTTTTTAGCTAAGGGAATTTAAATTTCATAATATAATAACTATTAAAAAGTAATTATTTGATGAATTAAAAAATTAATAATAAATTAAACTAATTAGAAAATTATTTTACATGATAGTTTATAGTAAATATTTATACCAATTAGTTTAAAAAATCCATAAAAATATAAGTCTTTATATTTATTGTTAGTAATAATAGCTTAAAATTATTTCATTATTAAGTAAAAAAAAATTAGATAATAAAATAAATATGCTTTATTTTTTATTCATAAATTATATTATTTTTGAGATTATTGCTTATACTTCTATTTGATTTTAGGAATTTTTAGTATTTTTGATAGTAAAAAATCAATTAAAAAAAATTAAATAATTGATTTTTAAGCATTTATGAATTTAAAACGATTAATACTACTAACAGTGATAATAATATGAATGACAATATCCAAAAAAATAAAGAACTTACTCTAGAAGAAATTCATAATTTTCGCGGAAAATATCCAAAACAGCTAATATATCTATTTTTGATTGAAATGTGGGAACGTTTCTGCTTCTATGGTATGAGAGGAGTTCTTACAATTTTTATGGTGGGTCAATTAGGAGTTACTGATAAAGATTCTAACCTTAAATATGGAGCGATACAAGCATTTATTTACGCTTTTACTTTTATTGGGGGGATTTTGGCAGATAAAATATTAGGATTTAAAAAATCTCTTTTCATTGGAGGTTTAACCATGGTTTTAGGTAATTTAATTATCGCTTATTCTCCACATGATTTTTTTTATTTTGGAATAACATTATCAATAATTGGAACCGGATTTTTTAAGCCTAACATTTCTACTATGGTTGGAGATTTATACAGTGAAAAAGATCCACGAAGAGATGCAGGATTTGGGTTGTTTTATTCGGGTATAAATTTAGGAGCCTTGTTTGGTGGTGTTTTATGTGTTTATTTAGGAAAATATCATTCCTGGAATTTATGCTTTTTAGCCGCAGCGATAGTAATGCTAATAGGTATTTTAATCTTCCTAGCAACCAAAAAATATTTAGGTCCTATTGGTGACTCACCATTGATAGATATGAAACCTTCAACCAGGAGAACACGTGAGATGTTTGTGTACTTAGGAGTATTGTTATGCGTACCTATTATTTATGCCATGATACATAATACTCGATATACCGATTATTTTATGTATACCATTGGTCCGTTGGCAATAGCTTTGTTTATTATAGAACTTATTAAAATAAAAAGCGCACAAATAAGAAAAAAACTTGTTGCAGCGATGATTTTAATTATTTTTTCAATACTATTTTTTGCATTTTTTGAACAAAGTGGAGGAGCTCTGGCTATTTTTGCCGAAGGAAACCTAAGTCATAAATTACTGTTTTTTAATATTGACCCCAATATTGTAAATAATAGCTCCAATGCTTTATTTGTAATAATCTTAAGTCCTTTGTTTGGATTATTATGGCTATGGTTGGCAAAAATAAAATTAGAACCCAATACGGTAATAAAATTTGGATTGGGATTTTTATTTCTTTCCGGCTCTTTTTATATTTTATATAGTACAAGATATTTTGCTGACTCGAACGGAATGACATCTTTAAATATCTTTACAATAGCCTATTTGGTTATGACGTTCGCAGAACTTTGTTTATCTCCGGTAGGCTTATCTATAGTTACCAAATTATCTCCCAAAAATTTATCAGGAATGATGATGGGAATGTGGTTCTTAGCCAGTTCTTATGCACAATATGTAGCAGGTCTTTTAGGGGCAGAAATGTCTTCTCCGGATGAAAATGCATCTTTAGTAACTAAATTATATTCATATACTACAGGATTCGGACAATTGGCCAATTATGCATTAATTACCGGTATTGCTTTAATTCTATTTTCTCCTTTGATAAGGAAATTAATGCAAGAAGTTAAATAATAATAATAAGTAAAACTAAGTATAAATTATATTATGACAGAAACTCAAGTTAAAAAAGGGCATCCTAAAGGGTTATACCTACTGTTTTTAACAGAAATGTGGGAACGATTTTCGTATTATGGGATGAGAGGAATTTTAATACTATATCTTACAAAATCTTATTTAGAAGGAGGTTTAGGTATAGATGCTCAAACAGCCAGCTTAATATATGGTTTCTTTACAGGGTTTGTTTATTTTACTCCATTAATTGGAGGTTGGTTGGCAGATAAATATTTAGGACAAAGACATTCCATTACAATAGGGGGAATTATAATGATGTGTGGGCAACTGGCATTATTTTCATTAAATACCCAAAGTGGACTGTATGTAGGGTTATTCCTTCTAATTATAGGAAATGGATTTTTTAAACCCAATATATCAACTTTGGTAGGTGGTTTATATGCAGATGGCGATCCTAAAAGAGACTCAGCATTCTCTATTTTTTATATGGGCATAAATTTAGGAGCATTGATTGCTCCCATTATTGTAGGAATATTGACCGATGATATTTTCTCTACAAGAGATGCCGCAGGAAAAATAATATCGTATGGGTATAAATATGGTTTCCTCGCCGCTGCAGTCGGAATGTTTTTTGGGCAAATTACCTATAATACGTTGGCGAAAAAATATTTAGGAGATCTAGGGTTAAAACCTCAAGGAAAAGTCACCAAAAACGATACAAATAGTGATGTTGATCCAAACGTTCCTTTAACTAAAAATGAAAAACAAAGAGTTGCTGTTATATTTATTTATTTCTTTTTTGCTATTTTCTTTTTTGCAGGATTTGAGCAAGCCGGTTCATCTTTATCATTGTATACAGATAAATTTATTGACAGAAATGTAAATTTGCCTTTTATTGGAGAATACAATATACCCACTTCATTATTCCAATCGGTAAATCCATTTTTTATAGTTGTTTTAGCTCCGATCTTTGCGTATTTTTGGAATAGTAAATTAGGACAGAAACTAACAACTCCGTTAAAAATGGGATTAGGAATGATAATTTTAGGAGTTGGATTTTTCTTTATGTTAGGAGCAGTTGCAGAACGAGGGGGCGATATAGCCGATGTTACCATTAAAGCGAGTATATGGTGGTTAATTTTAACGTATCTTGTTCATACCATAGGGGAATTATGTTTGTCGCCTGTCGGGCTTTCCGTAGTAACAAAATTGGCACCTCCTAAATTAGCATCTCTATTAATGGGAGTATGGTTAATGGCATCCTTTATTGCAAATATAGTAGGAGGTTTTTTAGCTTCTACAGTCGAAACCTTAGGAGCAGGTAAAATATTTTTATATATTTCATTATTTGTAATCATTTGTGGAGTATTAATGATCGCATTAAATAAAGTACTAGTAAAAATGATGCATGGAGTAAGATAAGATTAAAAATAATTAAAAAGTTATATCACTAAAGCATATTCTTTATTTAAATTAGTATAAATGAATATGCTTTAGTTGTTTATGGAATGTTTATTAAATCATTAGATATAATTCATATAAAAATAAATTCATGAAAATAAAATGAATGTACCTATACAAACTTTTCAATTTCCGGGCTTACAAACAGATCAAGTTCTTCATATAAAGAGAGAAGATCTGATTCATCCCGTCATTTCAGGAAATAAATTTTGGAAATTAAAATATAATATTCAAAAAGCTAAAGAATTAGGAAAGAAAATATTGGTAACTTTCGGCGGAGCAATGTCTAACCATATTGTAGCCTGTGCGGCAGCAGCTAATGAAAATGGTTTCCAATCTATAGGTATAATTCGAGGTGAAGAAATTGTTGATAAATGGAAAGATAATTTAACTCTAACAGAAGCTTCCACTTATGGCATGGAATTTATTTTTGCACCCAGGCATGAATATAGATTAAAAGAACAGTCGAGTTATATACAAAATATACTTAATACTATTCCTAATCATTATTTAGTACCTGAGGGCGGAACAAATTCATTGGCTGTAAAAGGAGCAGCAGAAATACTATCAGAAAAAACCTTTTCTTATGACATAATTACTTCTGCAATGGGTACCGGAGGAACTGTTTCTGGATTATCTGTAGGAGCATTTCCTCATCAACAAGTAATCGGATTTCCGGTATTAAAAAACGCTCATTTTTTAGTTAAAGAATTATTAAAACATACTAGCAAAGAAAATTTTATAGTAAATTTGGAGTACCACTTTGGAGGATACGCTAAAATTACGAATGAATTAATCGATTTTATTAACGAATTTTATAATCTCAATCATATTCCCCTTGATCCCATATATACAGGAAAAATGATGTTCGGATTAAGAGACATGATAAAAAAGGGGCAAATCCATAAGGACAAAAAAATTTTAGCAATACACACAGGAGGTTTACAAGGGATTAAAGAAATGAATAAGTACTTAAAGAAGAAAAATAAACCTATAATTGTAACATGAAAAAATTTGGAATATTTCTAATAGCGATAGTTTTAGGAAATTTCATTCTGGCTCAAGAATCTGTAAAAAAAGATGAATTATACATTCAAACCTATGCTAAAGTTGCAGTAGAGGAAATGGAAATGTATCAAATTCCTGCAAGTATTACCTTAGCACAAGGAATTTTAGAAACAGGTAACGGGCAGAGTATTTTAGCACAGGTAGGAAATAATCATTTTGGCATTAAATGTAAAAATGATTGGACCGGAGGGAGAATGTATCATGATGATGATGCCAGAGGAGAATGTTTTAGAAAATATACCTCCGCAAAAGAATCTTACAGAGACCATTCTTTGTTTTTAGCAGAAAGACCCTATTATAAAAAACTGTTTCAATTAGATAGAAAAGATTATAAAGCATGGGCACATGGTTTAAGAAAAGCAGGGTATGCTACTAATCCTAAGTACGCATATATGTTAATCAATTTAATTGAAAGATATAAATTATACCAGTTTGATTCTTTAACCTCTGATAATGTAGATAAAAAGTTAGCAGAGTTATATCCGGATACATATAAATCCAATAATAGTATTGAAAAGGTAGATGAATCATCAATTTTGTTGGCAGATGCTAATACAAAAACAGTAAAAATTGATATTCCCAAAAAAACAACTCCGGTTAAAGTAACGGATAAAAAAGTAGAAAATGTAAAGAAAATAGCAGCCGTTAAGACCAATAATTTTGAATTCCCCAGCTCTAGAATTAGAATTCATCCCAATGGGAAAGTAAGATATATTATATTAAGGAAAGGAGATACGTTGGAAGATATTTCAAAAGCCTATCACATCTCATTAAATCAATTAAAATCTTATAATGATTTACTCTTTCAAGATAGTTTAGTAATTAACCAAAAAATCTTTTTAGATCCAAAAAAGAAAAAAGGAATCAACAAAGAACATATTGTAAAAGAAGGAGAGAAGATGTACGATATAGCCCAAGAAAATGGTATTTCATTAATTGAATTATACAAAAGAAATTTAATGTTTCCGGGAGATGAGCCTAAACAAGGAGATAGAATTTTATTAAAAGGGAGAAAAAGTTAAAATAGGGTTGGTAGATGTTATTTAAAAGAAGTAAGGCTTTATTTCAAGAGGCGCAACAATATATACCCGGAGGGGTAAATTCGCCCGTTAGAGCATTTAAATCTGTCGGAGGAGTTCCGGTTTTTATGAAATCGGCAAAAGGTGCATATCTTACAGATGAAGACGGAAACACATATATAGATTATATAAACTCATGGGGCCCCATGATTCTAGGTCATAATCATCCCCAAGTAGTAGAAGCAGTAAAAGAGCAAATGAAAAATGGGTTTTCATTTGGAACTCCTACGGAATTAGAAACAGAAATCGCTAAATTGATTATCTCTTCTGTTCCTTCTATTGATAAAATAAGAATGGTTAATTCAGGTACGGAAGCCTGTATGTCTGCAATTCGATTAGCAAGAGGTTTTACATCAAGAAATAAATTTATTAAGTTTGAAGGGTGCTATCATGGACATTCTGACTCCTTTCTTATAAAAGCCGGAAGTGGTGCTGTTACCTTTGGAAATCCTAATAGTCCGGGGGTAACGGAAGGAACGGCAAAGGATACTTTGTTGGCTAAATATAACGATATCGAATCTGTAAAATCTGTTTTCGAAAAGAATAAGGGCGAGATTGCAGCAGTTATACTAGAACCTATAGCAGGTAATATGGGATGTATATCTCCTAAAGGAGATTTTCTTGTTAAGTTAAAGCAACTATGTGAAGAAAATCAGTCATTACTGATTTTTGACGAAGTCATGACAGGTTTTCGAGCAAAGATGGGTGGAGCTCAAGAGTTTTTTAACATTCAGGCAGATATAGTAACTTATGGTAAAATTATTGGAGGTGGAATGCCCGTTGGAGCATTTGCCGCTCGAAAGGAAATAATGGATTGTTTATCTCCGGTTGGTAAGGTTTACCAAGCGGGAACTTTATCCGGAAATCCAATTGCTATGAGGGCCGGATATACAACCTTATCCATACTGAAAGATGATTTAGATATTTTCAATAGAATTACGCAGACTACAAAAATCCTATCCGATGAATTAAGAACTATTTTTAAAAACGCCGGTATACCCGTGTGTATTAATCAATGTTCATCGATGATGACCGTATTTTTTGGTATATCAGAAGTTTCAAACTTTGATGATGCAACAAAAGCTGATCATGAAATGTTTAATAAATATTTTCATTATCTACTTAACCACGGAATATATTTGCCGCCCTCAGGTTATGAAACATGGTTTATTTCTGATTGCATAAAAGATATTGAAATTGAAAAAACATTAGATTATACAAAAAAATTTATATTATCTCTTTGATTGGAAGATAATAAATTACTTAGTATAGTATATTTTCTTTTTATATAGAAGAAATGGCAAATTAAAATTCGAAACTTTCAAGTAGCTCTAATTCAGTTTTAAAAGGCAAGACTCGAGTTCCAAACTTATGAAATAATAATTGAGCAAATCGATCGGAATGGTTTTTATAAAAGTCTTCTAAAACTTTTTTGTTAGCGGCATAATATTGGAGGGAATAGGTACATCCTGATTCATCCGGATGAGAAATAACTTTTGAAAATATAACCTTAGTGAATATTTGAATTTCATACATTTCAGGGATTAAAGTATTTTTAACCCAATCGATCCATTCCTTTTCTAAAGGATATTCAACGTGAAAACTTTCTGAATATATAATCATTTCATTAAAATATTAATTAATAGCATAATCCACTGAGTACCCGAACATACCCTTTTCTTTAATCATATCGGCAACTTCATTGGGCATATTAATTTCCCAACCGTTTTTACCGGAAGCAATCTGAGTAAGAATTTGCTTTCCATAAATTCTGAGATAGGATTCATTATAATCTTTAATATCTACAATCCTCTTATTTTTTTTGAAATACTTGTATAAATCTTTAAGGCTTTCATTAACTTTTAAATTTTCAGAATTGAGAAACTCTCCTGTTTCTTGATCAACATATGGATAAAGATAAATTCGCATATGCTGCTTAAACAGCTTTCCAAAAGCTTCCATAATACCACCGCTTAAGTGGTTATAATATCCTTCTTTAAAAATGTCCAATAAATTATTAACACCCATTGAAATACCGATTCGTTCCGTAGTAAATCTGCTGAAATAATCTACTAAGCGATAATATTCGGAAAAATTAGAAATTAAAACAGTATATCCTAATTTTCCTAAAACATCTGCCCGATCTAAAAAATCTTGTTCATTGATCTCACCGGAAGCAAGCAGGTTGGATAAAGTAATCTCAAATAGTACCTTAGTATTTTCTTTAGTAACCTTTTTTTCATTCATAAACATTTTCAAACCTTGATTACACATATCAATGTTTACATGGGTAACCGGACGGAAACTTCCTCTTAATGCGAAAATATTTTTATTATATAATTCATCCGCGGGAAGAACATTTTTTCCGTTAGGCTCAAAAACAGCTGCATCTGCCATTCCGTTTTTAACTAACTGTAAGCTCATTAAACGATTGTCCACAGCAGCATAATCCGGTCCGCTGAAATTAATCATATCAATTTCAATCTGATCGGTGCTGAGTTCATCATAAAGAGATGAAATTATTTTTTTGGGATTATCACTGTAAAAAAAAGAACCATAGATTAAATTGACTCCTAAAATGCCTAAGGTTTCCTGTTGTAATTTAGTGTCGTTTTCATGGAAACGAACATGTAAAATAATTTCATTATACGGTTCTAATTCGTGTAATTGAAATCGGATTCCAACCCAACCATGCCCTTTAAAAGTTTTATTAAAATTGATGGTAGTAACTGTGTTGGCATAAGAAAAAAATTTTCTGCCTGAACAATTGCTTCTATCGATTCGTTTCTCAATTAATTCAATTTCATGGTCAAGCATTTTATGCAATCGTGCTTGAGAAACATATCTATTATCCGGTTCTTTTCCATAAATAGAATCACTTACTTCTTTATCATAGGCAGAAATTGCTTTGGCAATAGTTTTAGAAGCTGCGCCCGCTCTAAAAAAATAGCGTACGGTTTCCTGACCTGCTCCTATTTCAGAAAAAGTCCCATAAATATCTTTATTTAAATTAATCTGAAGAGCTTTTTGCCTAGGGGTTAGTACTTGTTTATGAGAGAGCATATTTTCAACTTTTGTTCGTAAATTTACAAAAATTATGGTACTACAAAAAAGTAATATAACATTCTTAGGGACAGGAACTTCTCAAGGAATTCCGGTAATAGGTTCAAATGATCCGGTATGTAAGTCTCAAGATGAAAAAGATAAAAGATTACGAACTTCTGCATTGGTTCAATATAAAGGTTTGGATTTATTAATTGACTGCGGTCCTGATTTCAGACAGCAAATGTTGCGAGAAAATAAATCCAATGTAGATGCCGTATTAATAACGCATGAACACACAGACCATATTGGAGGATTAGATGATTTGCGTCCCATCAATTTTTTAAAAGGACAAGATATTCCTATTTTTGGAAAGGAAAGGGTATTAGAAGATATAAAAAGAAGATTTTCTTATGCTTTTGCAGAAGTAAAATATCCGGGTGCTCCCGGTTTTGAATTACATTCAGTGAATGGTGATATCTCTTTTCAAAATGTTTCTATTCAACCCATATATATTTTACACGGTAAGTTGCCCATTTTAGGATATAAAATAGGGGGATTATCATATATCACTGATGCTTCCTTTATTTCTGAAGAAGAAATAGAAAAAATTAAATTTTCAGAAGTATTAGTTATCAATGCTTTAAGAAAGGAAGCTCATGCTTCCCATTTTACTTTGTTTGAGGCATTGGAAATCATTGAGAAAGTTAAACCTAAAAAGGCTTATTTAACACACATCAGCTATCAACTAGGGTTTCATGAAGAGGTAGAAAAAACATTGCCTAATCATGTTTTTTTAGCTTATGACGGATTGAAAGTTGAATTTTAATAAGAATGCATATTTTTTTACTAAAAATCATATTTTATAATAAATAAAAGGCATTATTTAGATATATTTTAATTTATAAATTTAATTAAATGTATATTCCTCAATTTTGTACTTTTGCAATACTTACAATTATAATATTAAATGAACAATAGATCAGTATATGTAGCGGCTACATGTCCTTATAGCGGAAAATCTTTGATTAGCTTGGGGATATTGCAAATGGTAATGAGAAGAACACCGAATATTGGTTATTTTCGTCCTATTATTGATGATTTAGATGATGGGATAAAAGACAACCATATTGAAACTATGATTTCTTATTTTAATCTTAATCAGAGTTATGAAGATGCATACGCTTTTACTAAAAGTGAAATTATTGATCTTCAAAATAGTGGCAGATTAAATGAGGCATACGATAGTATTATTCAAAAGTATAAAGCATTAGAAGATAGATTTGACTTTGTACTAATCGATGGTACTGATATATCAGCAGGTAGTACTTCGTTAGAATATGATTTGAATGTTATCATTGCTAAATCTTTAAATATTCCGGTCGTTCTTGTTGTAAAAGATTCATTTAAAAATTCGCACGATTTAGCTAAAAATATAAGTCTGGAATTAAACAATTTTTTAAAGAAGGATAATAAAGTTATTGCGGTAATTGTTAATAAATGTGATAAAGATATAGAAGAAGTTATTACTAAAAGTAAGAAACGCATTGGTGATTCCGTTTTATTATCTATAATTCCTAACGATAAACCTTTAAGCTTTCCTACACTAAAAGAAGTTGCAGATGTTTTAGGAGCTAAAGTACTTCATGGAAGTGAAAATTTAAATCGATCCATCACTAAGTTTATGATTGGAGGTATGTTACTATCTCAATTCATTAACTATGTTGAAGAAGATTGCGTTGTTATACTTCCCGGTGATCGATCCGATTTAATCGTTGGAACTTTACTTTCCAACTTATCTAATTTTAAAAGAATTTCAGGAATAATACTAACTGCCGGAATAGGTCCTGATGCTTCAATCATGAAAATGATTGACGGATCGAGTGTAAACATGCCTATTATGCTTGTTGATATGGGAACATTTGAAGCAGCAACAGCTATTGACAATATAAAATCAACAATTTATCCTGAAAACACGGCAAAAATTAAACGTAATATTGACCTGTTTGAACAATATGTGGATGTGCCGGAGCTTGATAAGAGGATTTCTTCATTTAAAATTGAAGGAATTACCCCTAGAATGTTCCAGTATAATTTGTTGAAAGAAGCTAAAGCAGCCCACAAACATATAGTTCTACCGGAAGGTGGAGATGAGAGAATTTTACGCGCCGCTTCCATGTTAGCGGATGATGAAATTGTAAAGATCACAATTTTAGGTAAACCGGATGAAATTATACAAAAAGTTAACCAACTGGGACTAAGTTGGAATACGGATCTGATTTCTGTTTTAGATAATACAGAAAACGATAAGTTAAATGATTATGTTGATACCTTATATGAACTTAGAAAAGATAAGGGTATGGAACATGCTCAGGCTAAAGATTTAATGTTGGATGCTTCCTATTTTGGGACAATGATGGTGTATAAAGGAGATGCAGATGGAATGGTTTCGGGAGCTCAAAATACTACGGCTCACACGATACGCCCTGCATTACAATTTGTTAAAACTAAACCGGGAATTAAAACCGTTTCTTCCGTATTTTTCATGCTCTTGCAAGATAGGGTACTAGTTTACGGTGATTGTGCTATTGTTCCTAATCCTACTTACGAACAGTTGGCAGATATAGCAATTTCTGCTGCAGGAACTGCAAAAGAATTTGGAATTGAGCCGAAAATAGCCATGCTTTCTTATTCATCCGGATATTCAGGAGCGGGAGTAGATGTGGATAAAGTTAGAAAAGCAACAGAGCTGGTAAAATCTTTGCGTCCTGACTTACTAATTGAAGGACCGATTCAATATGATGCTGCGGTGGTTCCAAGTGTAGGTAGCAGTAAAATGCCGGGGTCTTTAGTTGCAGGTAAGGCAAATGTATTGATTTTCCCGGATTTAAATACCGGTAATAATACATATAAAGCGGTGCAAAGGGAATCCGGAGGACTAGCGCTGGGACCTGTACTTCAAGGATTGAGAAAACCTATCAATGACTTAAGTAGAGGCGCAAAAATAGAAGATATTTACAATACGGTTGTAATTACAGCTATCCAAGCAGCCAACGACAATTAAAAAAATAGTATTTAAAGAAGAAAAAAAACTCTATCATTGAATACGATTGATAGAGTTTTTTATTTTCCAAAAATATCCAGAAAGCTAAACGTTTGATCAAGCCTGATTCCTTTTTCTGTTTTTTTAACTGTACACAATTCATGAACGGCATCATGTTCAAAAAAGAAAAAATAATTTTGAGATTCGGCAAGATTTAAAATTTGTTCCTTTTCGGGTATAGTGAGTAGGGGGCGGGTATCATATCCCGCAATATAAGAAATTGGAATATGTCCAGTAGTAGGTAACAAATCAGCAGCGTAAATTATTGTTTTTCCCTCATAAATTATTACGGGTAACATTTGCTTATCTGTATGTCCATTAACAAAATATATATCAAAGCCTAAAGGTGAATTTTTCAGGAAATTATCTTTAGGAATGGATATAAATTGTAATTGACCACTTTCTTTAATGGGAAGAATGTTTTCTTTTAAAAAAGAAGCTTTTTCTCTTAAATTAGGTTGGACGGCCCAATTCCAATGATCTTCATTGCTCCAATAAATAGCATTTTTGAATGTTGGTTTATAACCCGATTTACTTTTATTCCATTTAATGGCTCCCCCGCAATGATCTAAATGTAAATGAGTAAGAAAAACATCAGTAATATCATCACAGGTAAAGCCATATCGTGCTAAGGATTTTTCTAAAGAAAAATCGCCCCATAAATAATAATATCCAAAAAATTTTTTATTTTGTTTGTTTCCAATACCCGTATCAATTAATATTAGTCTTTTGCCATCTTCTATAAGAAGACATCTCATAGCTAAATCGACCATATTATTAGAATCTGCAGGATGTGTTTTTTGCCAGATAGATTTAGGTACAATGCCGAACATAGCGCCTCCATCGAGTTTAAAATTTCCGGTTTCAATCGGATATAATTTCATAAAGTATTGTATTTGATACTTTAAATATAAAGTTTATTTATCAATTAACGCTAAAATAAGTAAAGGTAAGATGGATAATAAAAATGGTCATCATGATTCCGCATATAATTATATTAACGCCCATACAAAGAAAATAACTAAGTAAAGCACCCAAAGAGGCTTTCAAAGCCCCTCTTTTATTCATAAAATCATAAATCAATTCTCCAACGAAGGCTCCTAAAAAAGGTCCGTACAGAAAACCATAGGGTACGATAAAACCTATCAATGTTCCTATAGTAGCCCCGATAGCGCCGTATTTGGAACCACCAAATTTTTTAACAGTAAGAATAGGCATAAAATAGTTAATGACCATTCCTAATATGGTTAAAATCGCACAAAAAGAAATCCACCACCAACTTAAATTTTCGCCAAGAGGGCATAACTTATAAACTAATAAACCTATAAATGCTATAGGTGTTCCCGGTAATGCAGGTAAAACGGAGCCTATAATTCCAATAAGTATGAGAATAAATATTAAAATTATCCAAATTAAATCAGGCATAAAATATGATACATTAAAAGTAATTATAAAGATACTTAATAAATTATAAACTTTTCTCTTTATCTCTAATAAATTGATATAAACTTAACGGATTAATGAATGAGGCAACTACATTAAGGCAAAAAAACCAAAATACGATAATCGATCAGTTGGATCGCTATATTTCGAATCATTTTCCCGATGAAGTGGTTTTAATCACTCAAATTGCAAGTAAAGTTTTAATAATACTGGTTATTTTTTTGATTTTAGATTTTTTACAGCGTAAAGTATTATTAAAAATTGTATTGAAAATTGTTCCGAATACAAAAAATATATGGATGAATACCTTTATTGAAAAAAATGTATTTACCAGTTTCTTTCGTCTCTTGCCTTTGGGGATATGCTATTTATTAGTGCCCGTTATTTTTTACCCTCATCCTCAGAGTTTCCATATTTTAGATTTAGCATTCAGTATATTTTTAATAACGTTTATTGCTAAATTTCTAATTAGTGTTATCAATTCTTATGCTCAAGTAAAAAATAGAGACAGAAGCTATGTTACCGTTGGATTAAATACGTTTTTGGAACTTCTTAAAATGTTAATTATAGTATTATCCAGCTTTATAATTATCTCAATTGTATTTGATTTAACAAGTTCTAATATTTTTACCTTTATAGGGGCTACCATGGCTGTTATAATTCTAGTATTCAAAGATCCTATATTAGGATTTGTGGCAGGAATTAATATTTCTAACTCCAAACAATTAAAATCGGGCGACTATATTTCTATCTCCAAATATAATTTAGAAGGAAGCATAGTGGACATTAATTTAATTACCACTAAAATTTTAAATAAAGACAAAACCGTGTCTACCATACCCACTTATGATTTAATATCCACAGAAGTTAGAAACTATGACCCCATGAAAACTTCGCATACTCGAAGAATAAAAAGGTCAATTGTTTTCAATAGCCAATCCATTGAATTTTTAGGAAAAAAAGAATTTGAAGAGCTGAAAAATAGTAGCCTTCTCAAAGAATATTTTACCACTATTACATTGGATGAAGGCATAAGTCATACAAATATGGGAATATTTAGAAAGTATGTACAAGCTTATCTTAAAAAAAACTTGCGCATATCTCAAAAAGATACAATTTTGATACGGCTGTTAGATCCGACGATTTACGGAATTCCTTTAGAGGTTTATTGTTTTACCAATACTTCTGATTTGAATGAATATGAAGAAGTTCAAGCAGAGGTCTTTGAGCATATCATTTCCATTTCATCTTTTTTCGGACTTAAAACTGTTTCGGTAATTCCTTCTTAATTTTTAGAAATATATTTTTCAAGTTCTTTACAACCTTTTTTGGTAGCAATTGAACGTATTAATAACTCTATAAAATATTTTTTCACAACGTTATCATTTACGTTAACTTCAGAAAGTTTATCATCAATAGCTATAATCTTTTCAATCAGGTAAAAATATTCAACCGTTAATTTTTTATTGATTTTAGATCTGTATAATCCTTCCTCAATACCTAAAATAATATTTGTTTTAATTAACGTTTTTAAAGAATCGTTTTGTAAAGAAATCATTTCGGTATATATATCCGGATAAAAACTCTTTAGTTGAAATAAGGTTTGGTTTTCTTTAAAAAAAATAAAATGGCTGCTGTCTTCAAGAATAATAAATTTTTGTTGAATGATATTCGGGCAATTTTTAATTTTATTTTCAAGTTCTTGAATAGCAGCGGTGATGCATTTACTGAATGTATTTTTTATTAAATCTTCTTTGCTGGAAAAATGTTCATAGATAGTTTTTTTGGACATACATAAATCTTTACTGATCATGTCCATGGTGACCACTTTAACTCCTATTTGAGTAAACAGCTCAATTGATTTATTAATAATTTGATCTTTAATTACATCCATAATGTTAATGCTATTCAAACAAATATAATAAAAATAGAGTAAAATAATTACTATTTTACTCTACTATTTATTGTAATTATCAAGTAATTACAAAAGTATTTTAGAATTTAATTACGTATGAATTTGATCCAAATAATCAAACATAATATCTTATGAGTATGTAGGATTATTTATGGTTAACTTATCAACTAAAAATTGTAGGTAACACCGAAATTCCAAGTTCTTCCGTTGCCGAAATAGACCTGATTCGCGGTATCGATTCCTTTAAATTTCACGTTTTCTGCTCCTTTATCACCGGATTTTATATTGGTTTTAGAATAGGTCATAAATACATCATTTAATGCATTGTTGACATTGGCTCTAAAACGTAATGAGGCTTTGTCGAAATATATAGTATATGAAGCTCCCATATCCAACGTAAAATAATCGGGTAGTTCAATTAAGTCGATTTTTGTATTTGTAGCCGCCCGGGTTACATCAAAATCCGAATATAATTTTTCATATCTGTTTAAGTCAGCATCAAAAGTGAAATTTTTAAATGCTTTATACACTAAACCAACTCCATAACTGAATTGGGGAGCGTTTGAAGTTTTTACATCATCCAATAAAATATCCTTTTCACTTAAAATATTGGACAAATTATTGGAATCGTACGTTGTAGAATGCGCATTACCATTATATTTCCAATTGCCTAAAGATAAATGCCCTTTAAAATGTAATTTTCTAATAGGCTTGGCAAGAAATTCCACTTCTATACCCTGATGGAGTTCATCGATGCCTGATCGATTTTCAATTTGATTGATGCTTTCGTTTGAAATAGTTTCTACTCTGTTATTCCAACTGGTTCTGTATAAATTTATACTTAAATCCAAAAAGTTATAGTGAAGTTCATATCCGATTTCAAAACCAATAATTTCCTCATTATCAGCCAGCGGATTCACATCATTTTTCCAATTTAAAAATAAATTATTCTGAAAAGGCTGTCTGGAATAATATCCGGCATTTCCGAAAATATTGTGATTTTCATTAATTTTAAAATTTACTCCTCCTTTGATATTGTAACCGGTATTATTTAGCGTTTTAGATTTTTGATGGTTGGGAGTGTAATTAAATCGATCTTTTCTGGAATTATATTGTTCGGAAATTACCCCTTGTATAAAGGCGCTCATAAATGGATTAACATATTCAAATTGTCCGAATGCTCCAATATATTGAATGGTTTCATCGTAATCAAAACTCAACCTTTGCCCCCTACTTACATTTCTAAATAAGGAACTCCAAGGATTAATATTATAGTTTTTAGTTGCAGTATGGGTACCGTTTACATTGGTTGAGATATTGTCGGTTATTCCGGATAATCCTAAAAAGTTATTGGCTTGTTGAAAATGAGTACCCGTATAAGCTCTCCCATCAATTCCGACATTAAATTCAAAATGTTTTTTAAATTTATGATTAAAGTTGGATACCAGCCCGTACCATTGATGATTGTTTACCGAAGATCGTATGATGAAATTATCACTACCTGTTCCTATTCCATCGCTATTATGTGTAGAATTATAATCGAAAATTGCATCCCAACTGATGGTTCCATTTTCCTGATTTCTGCTTCCGGGTATAGTGTTGGGATTTTGCGGAGTCGAAATATTTTGAGTTTCAATGTATTTAGAGCCATATCCCCCGGTTCCTCCACCTCTTCCCAAAGAGCCGTAGAACACGGTAGACAAAGTACTTTTTTCATTGATTTTCCAGTCCCAATTTAAATTGGCTACTGATTTATGATAGTAATTGGTTCGTAATAAAAGTTCTTTTCCGTGTAACCAACCTTGATTTACATTATATCGGTAACCATATCTTTTAAAATCAGATATTTTTGTATAATAATTTTGATCATGATTTTGAGGTGCTCCAAAAATTATAAAATTGAAATTATGCTTTTCATTGGGTTGAAAGCCAATTGATAAAAAGTAATTTTGACCATAACCTTTAGTTCCTCTGTTGTACCCGTCGCCTCTCCACGTAGAAGTTGAAAAAGATACTCCCCATTTTCCCTGTAAACCGCTGTTGTATTCATAGGTAGTTCTCCAAAAACCGTCATTTCCCGTTAAAAATCGAGCCGTTGAACCGGCTTTTTTGTCAGTGGCTTTAGTTACAATATTTATGGTGCCGCCAACGGAAGATATAGCAAGTTTAGAAGACCCAAGACCTCTTTGTACTTGGATGGTGTTGGCAATGTCTATTAATCCGGTCCAATTGGTCCAATACACACTTCCGCTTTCCATTCCATTAACAGGCTGACCATTTATCAAAACAGCAGTATTGGATTGATTAAATCCTCTTGTAATCATTTTTGAATCCCCATATCCGGTGGCATCATTAACATAAATGGAAGGTGCATTTTTCATAAGTGCAGGAAATTCCTGATTTCCTCCTTTATCCCTGATTTCTTGTTTTTTAATAATAGAGACAGCAATAGGGGTTTCTCTTTCTTTTACAACATCAATAACTCCTTTTCCAATGACTACAACATCGTCAATTTCTTTTTCTGAAATTTGAGTTGAATCCGGAGATATGTTTTGTGCAAAACCAATAGCCGTTGGAGCCATAATGCTTAAAAAGCAAAATAGATCTAATGCTTTATACTTTAGATTCATAAATATTAATTTAATTAGTTTGTTTTTGTATTCTTTTACAGTAGTAAATATAATAGTATTAAATAAAATACTAAAATCTATATTGAAAAAAAATGCAACAAAATGTAGAATTTTATATACTTTCAACTTTAAATTTTTTATTTTTAGCTAAATAAACTTCTATGAATTTTTCAAAAAATCCTTATGTATATTATTTTTTGGCTTTGATAATGGGGATTTTTTTATGTGATCTCATTTTCATTCCGATTCTTTATATATTAATTTTATTGGGGTTACTTTTAGTGCTCTTAGGATTTATTATAAATAAAGCTGATTACAAAGGCATATTTTCAATTTTAACTTTAGTAAGCTGGAGTTTACTTGGAATGGTTGTGGTTGATTTAAATAATAGTCTATTAGATGATCACTATATAAATTATAAGGAAAATGGAAAAGCTCAAGTGCTAACAGTTGTATTAAAAGAGCAAAACAATTCAACTAAAAATTTCCGAAAATATACTGCAGAGGTTACAAGTATTATATATAAAAACAAACAGTTTCAAACCAAAGGATCAATTATGCTCTTTGTTGATAAACAAAAATATAATTCGGTTTTAACTCTAGGCAATGAATATATTTTGAAGCTTACAATTACTGATCCGACAGGGGCTTTGAATCCTCATCAATTTGATTATTCGAATTATCTAAAAAGAAATTATATTTTGCAGACGGGCAGAGTAGATGAAATTATTTCAGAATCGCCGCATACATCACTAATTTATTCGATTAAAAATTTTAATCAGTATTTAGTTAAAAAAATTGAAAGTTCAACATTAGGAGAAGATTCAAAAGAATTTTTAAAAGCATATTTATTGGGTGATCGGTCGGAAATGAAAAAAGAATCTATTGATGTTTATTCTAAATCCGGAATTATGCATTTAATAGCTATATCAGGAATGCATATTGCTCTGCTATTTGGTATTATTTTCAACCTATTAACCCTAATGATGAAAAGTGGAAACAGAAAAACCATCATTATCATTTCATTACTGTTTGTATGGTTTTTTGGCTGTTTGGTTGGACTTACCTCTTCTGTTTTCCGATCATGTTTAATGATAACGATTTATTATTGTTTTGAATTGTTGAAACGTACCGGTTCTATCTATCACAGTATGTCCTTATCTGCTTTCATTATTCTTTTATGCGATCCGAATGAAATATATTCCGTGGGTTTTCAATTAAGTTATATAGCCGTATTTTTTATTGTCTGGTTGTCCCCCATCTTGATTTGTCATATGAAAAGTAAGAATAAAAAAATTAATAAATGGATCGTAAATCCATTAGCGGTTACTTTAGCTGCACAGGTAGGAACGCTTCCTTTTGTATTATTTTATTTTCATCAATTTTCATTGTTATCGATTCCTATCAATATTTTAATAATACCTTATACATTTATAATTACTTATTCATCAATAGTAGAGTTATTTTTGGTTTTCTTACCGTGGGAGTATCAGGAATATTTTTCATTTATTTATGATTTTTTAGTTAAGCTTTTGGTAGATTCTACCTACTATATATCTTCGGTTGAACCACTAATGCTAAAAAATATTCCATTGAGTTTATGGGAATTGTTTTTGATCTCATTTTCTCTGATTTTTTTAAAAAATTATCTTTCAGGATTAAAAATGAACTATCTAATTCCGCCTTTATTATGCATAATTCTCTTTCAGTTGAGTATTTTATATAATGATTATCATTTATCCGGAAAGAAAAATTTTATAGTATTCAATCATAAAAATTCTTTATTTGGATTCAGGGATGGCAAGAAATTGCTAGTCGTAGGAGATTCAACTGAAAATTGGGAACTAGTAAAGCGATATATTATAGATCCTTACAGCATAGGAGAAAGAATCAATGAGATACAAATAATACTTTCTAAGGAAGATAAAATTTATAAATGGAAAGGTAAAAAAATTCGAATATTAAATAAATCTTCAAAAGATAGTAAGGATTCCGTTGATTATCTGATTGTAAATAATCCATTAATTGAATGTGAAATAGTTTCAGACGGTACAATTATAATTACAGGAAACAATAATAAGCATAGGCGTTACAACAATAATTCTTCAAAATGTTGGTATACCTCAAGGCAAGGTGCTTTTATTAGTTGTCTTTGACTAAATTTTTGTCTAATTGAGATTTTACATTTTTTATAGTATTCAAGAACTCTTCGGGCTGCATAAATCCTGAAATTACTGAAACTGTTTCTCCTCTTTCATTTATTAATACCATGGAAGGATATCTTAAATTACCCCCTAATGCATAATAAGCCCAAGATTGTATTCCGGCTTGTCCGTTTGTAATGTAATCGAACGTATTTCCTTTAAAAGTTATGGATTCTTTAGATTCTGCATTAAATTTAACCGGGATAAAATTCTCATTAATATAAGAGGCTACTTCCTGATTTTGGAATGTATACTTATCTAAAAATTTACAAGGACCGCACCAGTCAGTAAAAATATCTACAAACAACAACCTATTATCTCCATGCACTTGAAGGCTGTCACCTTCTGACAAATTTTTCCACTGAATAAATTTTTTATCTTGAGCAGATAAGTTTATAATCGATAAGGCAAAAAATAAAATAAACAGATTTTTCATATTAAATCTTTAATACAAAAATATATATTTAAATAGAATCAGTCAACTAAAATAAACTTTTTATCCGAGGTTTTCACAAAAGCATATAGTTAGAATTTAAAGCTGATGCCTGTTAAAAAATTAAATCCGGCTTGAGGATAATAAATAGGAGTATTATCATAATAATATCCGTTGTTTTCATATTTAGTATTGAAAATATTATTTAAGGCAAGTTTCAAATTAAAAGATTTCATTGAAAAAAGTGATGGAGAAAATTCAAATATCATGTCAGAAATAAAATAACTGTCCAATTTTCCATTTTTAGGCTCTTCGTTGGTAAGATATTGACTGCTAACGTATTGGTTCATCCATTTGCAATTTAAATTTTTTATAGGCTTCCATTCTGCTATAACATTTCCAATATACGAGGGAGAGAAAGCGATCGTGGTATTTCCTAGTTTTTTTATATCTGAATCAGTTTCCTTTTTAAAATTTATATTTTTATTAATGCTTAAGGTTGAATTAGCAGAAAGTGAAAATTGAGTTGAAAATTGATAGGCTGCCGAAAGTTCAATTCCGGTTCGATAACTTTTACCGCTGTTTTCTCGTATAAAACTTCCTACATCATTTATTTTACCGCTTAATACTAATTGGTTAATATAATACATTCCGTACCAGTTTGCAGAATATGAAAATTCACGGAAATTTTGTTGGATTCCTAACTCCACATTATGAAGAAGTTCTGCTTTTACATTTTTGTTTTCCAATATATCGTTTCGGCTGGGTTCTCGTTGAGCTAATCCATAGGTGACATAGATAGAACCTTTAACAATTTTATACGATGTTCCTATTTTGGGATTAATAAAATTATAGTTTTTATCAAATTTTATAGGTCCACCATTCTTATAAACACTTTCTCCACCCGGGAGGTCATGACCTTTATATTGTATGGATCGATATTGAATATCTCCAAATAAGTCTAAGTTGGATGTAAGAGTTACTATTGCTTTAAAAAAGCCTGAATATTCGTCTTTATCGGCTTTATTTCTGTAATATTCATGATCTTTCAAGCCATTTGAAAAATATTGAGCCCAAATAACATTTCCGTAATGATATCCTTTATATGTATTTGCACCCATTCCAATTTCAAGATTCCAATTATTAATCGTTCCGGTTACACGATTTAATATTCCGTAAAAATTATTATCCAGCCATTGTCTTCGAATCAAATCTGAACGCGAAATGGTTTCATTACCTATTATAAGATCCTTTAATTTATAGTTGGATAATTTGGAATCTTGTTTATACTCTTCATAATATCCTTTACCACGAGTATAAAAAAGCGTGGAATTTAATACCCAAGAATTAGTAAACCTTTGTTTAAAATATAAATGATAATGATCTTGATTATAATTATCGGTTTCATTAGTATAATATCGGATAATATTTCCATCTTGATCATAAATGGCTCCGCATGAATTAAAAGTTCTTCTTTTCTTCATCATTTCTTCATTAACACCATTCCAAGCTTGATAGGTTTTTTCTTGTCCGCCAAATGTCATTAACCCGATAGATGTCTTATTTTTTTCGTATAGACCGTGGACATAATAAGAGAAAAGATCAGAAAACGCACGGTCTATATATCCATCAGACTTTATAAAAGATACTTTGGTATCTAAAGAAAGTGTCTCATTAAAAAATTTGCCCGTACCAAGTCCAAAAGTGTGCTTATGAGTTTTAAGCGAACCCACAGATTGATCTGATTGGAAATAAGGAGTTTTAGACGGTGTTTGAGTTTTAGCATTAATACTAGCACCGAAAGATCCCGTTCCTTCCGTTGACGTACCTACTCCCCGTTGTATGGTAAGGTTAGATAATGAAGAGGCAATATCGGGCATATTTACCCAAAAAGGACCTTGAGATTCTGCATTGTTGATAGGGACTCCATTTAAAGTAACATTTATTCGTGTTTGGTCACTGCCTCTTATTCTTAAACTGGTATAACCCACTCCCGCTCCAGCATCTGAAGTGGAAACTACCGAAAGATTATTTTTTAACAAGTAGGGGATATCTTGGCCTAAATTTTTGGCTTCCAGTTGTTTTGAGGTAATACGTTCTTTAGTAATGGGAGCATTGCCTGAAACAATAATTTCTTTCAATTCAATTAAAGAATCTTTCTTAATCTGTCCTTGTAGGCTTAAACTAAAAAGAGCGATAACTAATAAATAAAACCAATCCCTTTTTTTCATAATAAATAAATTTCAGGGATATGTTACAGGACTAAAAAAAATAAGATTTCAAAAATTTGAAATATTTATCTAAGATTTCCCTTGACAACATTACTTGTCCAGGTTCTTAGGGTATAATCTCAGCCGTTATAAACAGCACCCCTTCATAGTGTTAAAATTAATTTTTATACAGAAGCTTTAGCTAGACTAGTATCATTTTGAGCTTCTTCATGTATTTTTTGAATGTCTATATCAGAATCTAAAATTCTTTTACCTGTTCTAAATTTCGCGCTCCAATAAGCAGTATCAAGAGAAGAAATAGTTACTCCCTTGGACGAAGACGCATGAATAAAAAATATTTCCCCGGTTGGGCTTACGCTTTCAACAATACCTACATGAGAAATTCTGCTTTTAGGAGTATGAGCAAAGAAAATAAGGTCTCCTTTTTTTAGATTATGTTTAGAAACAAAAGTTCCTCTATGCGATTGTTCAATTGATGTACGAGGCAAAGAAATGTTTAATGCAGCAAACACATGCTGAACAAAAGAAGAGCAATCTATACCCCTTCTAGTAGTTCCTCCGTATTTATAAGGAGTTCCTAAATAAGTTCTGGCTTCACTTAGTAAATTATAAGCTCTTTTTGAAAATCTGCTTTCGGCATAGATATTGCTGTTTTCTAGTAAAGCAGCATCTTTTCTTAATGTTGTAGAATAATTTTCATCACTAACCGATGCCGTACTGTAAAGTTTAACAGTTTTAGGATGATAAACCAACATTTCGTTAGTGGAAGGATATTTATAGGTATCGTTATTACTTGCTACGTAATTAGATACACACGAGGTAGCAGAAGTTGAAATTACTATAATTACAGAGAGTATTTTTATTAAAGACTTCATATATTCAAAGATGATACAACTAATTTATGTTGATCAAAAATAAGAATCATATAGATATTTATGCGATCAATTTAACTTTTTTTATATATATTTAACACAATGTTTAGAATATGTTAAATAAAAGTTAATGAAATAGGTGCAATAAAAAACAGATATTTTCAAGATAAATATCTGCTTTTTTATATGGTATAAATTTAGATTTTTAAAAAATGCTATCTAAATGTCATCGAATTCAACGTTAGTATAATTTGAAATATTTGCTGAATTTGCATTGTCTTTATTTTCTTCGGATTGAAGATGAAAATCGTCTCTATGTCTTTCGGAAATAACTTTTTCTCCGGTTTCTTTAATAATGAAAGCGGTAGTTTCTTCAAAGATGTCTTTGAAATTTTTAAAATCTTCTTTATATAAATAGATTTTAAATTTCTTGAAACCTAAAGCGCCTTCTTCGGAAATATTCTTTTTGCTCTCAGTAATTGTTAGATAATAATCACCTGCTTTAGTTTCTCTTACATCGAAAAAATAAGTTCTTTTTCCTGCTCTTAATACTTTAGAGAAAATTTCATTTTCTTTCTTCTCTACATTTTCAAAATCATTCATCATATATGTGTTTTGTTTTTTATTGCCTTAAATAATATCTTTTAAGGGATAATAAAATTTAATTTTTTTTGTTTAAACAGAGCAAAAATATAAAAAATACTCTTAATATTACAATTGTTTTTATGATAGTTTTTGCGTAATTTGTTTTTTATATAATTCAGAATAAAAACCTTGATTTAAAATAAGATCTGCATGAGTTCCTATCTCATTTATTTGCCCTTGATCCAGCACAATGATTTTATCTGAATGTTTAGCGGATGAAACGCGGTGAGTAATAATTACTGTTGTTTTAATATCAATGTCATTTTCAATATTAGATAATATTTTTTCTTCTGTTTCAGTATCGACAGCAGATAAACTGTCATCAAATAAAAATATGGTAGGATCTTTAATCAATGCTCTTGAAATCGATATACGCTGTTTTTGACCTCCCGATAGGGTTACCCCTCGTTCACCTACTTCCGTTTGATATTTATCTTTAAATTCCATAATATTGGAATGAATTTCTGCTTTTTTAGCATATTTTTCAACTTGTTCCAATGTCGCGTTTTCAACCCCGTAAGAAATGTTGTTAAAAATGGTATCCGAAAAAAGAAAACTTTCCTGAGGTACGTACCCGATTTTATCTCGTATTACATTTAAATTATGTTGGGACAAAGGTTCATCATCTATAAAAATTGCTCCTGAATCCGGCTCAATAAGACGTTCCAATAACAGAGCAATAGTTGTTTTTCCCGATCCGGTCTTTCCCATAAACACGATCGTTTCCCCGGGTTGTATTTCAAAAGATACACGGTTAAGAGCTTTTATTCCTGTATTCGGATAGGTGTAAGAAACATTTTCAAATCTGATTTTACCCTTTATAGGATAAACATTAAAATTGGTATTTTTAACCTCTTCTTTAACGTTTAAGAAATCATTAATTCTTTCCATGGAGGCTTCAGCTCTTCGGACCATAGATATAACCCATCCTAAAGCTGTAAATGGCCAAATTAAAACATTAAGGTAAAGAAAAAAATCTGTAATAGTCCCGACGTTTATTTTACCGTTTATATATCTTTGGCCCCCAATATAGAGTATAAATAAGTTGCTTAATCCGATGATTAAAACCATTAAAGGAGAAAAAATGGCCTCTGTGGTTGAAAGCGAAAGGGATTCATTTCTATATTGATTCGATTGATTTATATATTTTGATATGATATAGTCTTCTTTAGTGAACGATTTAATAACTCTTATCCCGGAAAAGGAGTCTTGAACAAATGAAGAAAGTTCCGATTGTTTGCCTTGTACAATTTTAGTTTTCTTATTAATAATGGTACTTTGTTTGTATATAAAATAAGAAAGAAACGGTAAGGGTAGAATAGCATAAAAAGTCATCACCGGATCAGAAGCCAGCATATATCCGAGAATCAATATAAGCATTATAAATAAGTTGGCGCTATACATAATTCCTGGGCCTAAATATTGACGAACATTTACCACATCTTCGCTGATGCGATTCATTAGGTCTCCTATTTTAGATTTTTTATAAAAACTGAAAGAAAGCGTTTGATAATGTTTATATATATTATTTTTAAGTTCAAATTCGATTCTTCTGGAAGCAACGATTATGGTTTGCCTCATATAAAACTTCATGATTCCGGAAGTAATTGGAGCCAGTACGATAATTCCTCCATAAAGAAGAAGCTGCTTCATTAATTGCTTTTTATCTAGTGAATCTGAATGGGTAAGAGATTGAGCAATAATATTAATGGCCTTTCCAATAAATTTTACAGGGTAAATAGTTAAAAAATTGGAAAGTATAATAAATACAACTCCATACAGAAGGAGTTTTTTGTGTTTTAAAAAATATGGATTTAAAGTTTTTAAGGCACTCATAAAAGCAAAGTTACAAAACTTGTAGTTTTTATTTCGTATAAACTAAAAAAGTGTATCTGATTGGATTAAATCGGATACACTTTATCATATATGGTATAGATTGCGATTTATCTTTTTTTATGTTTAATCAAATATTCTGCAATTTGAACAGCATTTAAAGCAGCACCTTTACGTATTTGATCACTTACACTCCAGAAAGCAATACCTTTAGGATTGGTAAGGTCTTTTCTGATTCTTCCTACAAAAACTTCATCTCTTCCTGATAAGAATAAAGGCATAGGATATTTTTTTTCTGAAGGATTATCATCAACAATTATCCCATTGAATTTTTCAAAAGCGTTTCTAACTTGTTCAACAGTTAATTCGTCCTCAGTTTCCACCCATATGCTTTCAGAATGTGCGCGCATAACAGGAACACGAACGCAGGTTGCAGATACCTGTATATCGGAATGCATAATTTTACGAGTTTCATTATACATTTTCATTTCTTCTTTAGTATATCCATTTTCTGTAAACACATCAATATGAGGGATTAAATTAAAAGCCAATTGATGAGCAAATTTTTCAACTAAGACCTCCTCACCGGCAGTTGATTGTTTTGCTTGTTCAACCAATTCTTTCATTGCAGAAGCACCCGCTCCGGATGCTGATTGATATGAAGAAACATGTACCCTTTTTATATGTGATAATTGTTCAATTGGTTTTAAAGATACCACCATTTGAATAGTTGTACAATTGGGATTTGCAATAATATTTTTTGGAGTATTCAATGCATCTTCCGCATTTACTTCCGGTACTACTAAGGGTACATCATCATCCATTCTAAACGCAGATGAATTATCAATCATGATCGCACCATATTTAGTGATGGTTTCCGCAAAATTCAACGAAGTACCTCCTCCTGCAGAAACTAAAGCAATATCTACCCCTTTAAAATCGTCATTATGTTGAAGTTCCTTGACTGTATATTCCTTGTCCTTGAATTTATAAATTTGTCCTGCACTTCTCTTGGATCCGAAAAGTACTAATTCAGTTAAAGGAAAATTTCTTTGGTCTAAAACTTTGAGAAGCTCTTGCCCAACAGCTCCGCTTACTCCAACAATTGCAATTTTCATAAATATATACTTTAATGATTTTTAATTATTTATCTTTTAGGGTAATAAACTGTTCCAAAATGCTCTAGGTATCATACCAAGTACTAAAGCAAGTGAGACGACAGACATAAGAAGTGTCCAAACTGAAATTTTAGGTGCTTTTTTAATTTTTGCATTTACAATTGTAATTAAAACTCCAACCAAAACCATAGAGAAAGGATGTTCTATATAATTTCTTCGTATTGCAGCAATTCCCATAATATCTTTCATGCCGGCATTTTGAAAGATAGGAGAGCTGAAAAATAATAGTATTCCAAGGAGAATCTGTGTATGTGTGAATATCAAAGTTATAAGAGAGATTCTTTTCACATGACCACTGACAGGTCTTTCCTGTAAATAGTAAATAAACGATACAACAGTAAGTAATAAAACAAAAACGAGGGTAATCATACCTACATAATGGTGTATGTTTTTAAAAAGGATATACATAAATTTGATTCTATTTCATTTTAATATGTAACAAAAATAGTAAACCTATTGAAATATAAGGGTATTTTAATCATTTTTATTGAAATTTTAAATACCGCATAACTAGATAAGAATTATAATCTGTTGGCTCTAATTTCTCCGTAGCCTATAAGTGCATCATAAGTGCCACCAAAAGGAGTATAATATAACAAACCTTGATATAGGTTTTCTGTTTGCCAAAATGAACCGGGAATTTCTGAAATGCTAAAATGGTTGTTTTTTTTGTCAACGGTTGCAATAGTGTAATTATAATACCCTTGTTTTAATAGCATTGTTTTTACGTATAAACCTTGATTTTCATCGTAAATCATCCGATTAGAATCGGAAAGTTCATAATTATTGAATAATCCTACAACATACAAATCTTTATTTTCTAAAGGCTGTTTAAGTTCCAAAGAAAAAGTTACCGGAGTATAATCGCCTTCTGTTCGGGCATCCCTTTCCTGGTTAAGATCAAATCTCCTGAAATAATAAGCACCGTTGACATCAGGATTATAGGCATAGTCAAGCGGATACGGAGCAATGGAATATAAATAGGTAAGATAAAGCGGGTTATTTTCTTCCGATTTAAATACTCCGTAACCCGGGATGGAAATATTTTTGGTATCGAATGTATAAAATTCATTACCTCCTTCAAAAGCATTGGTAAGTTGTCCGAACGTGAAAGAATTACCGTTTACAAACTGTGGTTCTATATTAAAGATCGCAGTTTGCCAATTGTTATTTTGAAGTAAACATAAAGAAAGTTGTCGGGTGGAGATTGAATTTATTCCCGAAACGACAGCTTGTGCTTTTACTCGCTGTGTTATGTTCGGGTTTTTAGATGTAGAATACCTCTCATATCCGACATTAATATGAGCAAAATCATCGTAAAATGCAATTCTCTTACTGAATAAAGGTTTGTGGTTATCAGTAAAAACAGTTAGGAGATAATTTCCTGAAACCTTAGGTTGCATGTCTTTATTTGGGAATTCTAAGGTATAATGAGTGTAATTTTGTCTCGTATTAAAGGAAGGTTGATAATCGTATATTTGAGGTAAGGTATATCCGTCGATATATTCTGATTCAAAAAGATGATCTTCATTCCAATTTCTGTCGTAATGCTTAATAGTATAGTAAATTTTTTCGTAGCCTCTATCTAACAGGTCAAAAGTAAGAACAAACATACCTTTGTTCATGGAGATAAAAGGAGTTTCATCATTCGTATCGGGATTGAATAATTGTATACCATTGACGGATGAGCTGTACACTTTTTCTAAAGCCTGCTGAGAAAAACAGAGCTGAGAAAGTAAGCAGAAGAAGAGAATCTTTTTGAGCATTTTTAGTTTTTTTTAAGTTATGTATACTACAGAAATTTTACAGAGCCTTGTAAATTAGACATTTGCCGCATGATCCATAGTTTTCTTTTTTGAATGAACTTTCCATTAATTTTTTTTCCATATTCTCGGGGATTGGGTAAAAGAGCAGCTAAAGTTGCAGCCTCGCTTTTTGTGAGCTGAGAAGCCGATTTGTGAAAATAATGTTGAGAAGCGGCTTCTATCCCATAAATTCCATTACCGAATTCTATTACATTTAAATAGACTTCCAATATTCTTTTTTTACCCCAAATCCACTCAATGAGACAAGTGAAATATACTTCCAGACCCTTTCTAACATAATTTCTACCCTCCCATAAAAAAACATTTTTTGCGGTTTGTTGTGAAATGGTGCTTCCTCCTCTTTTGGGAGATCCTTGTTTTTCAATTATTTTTTGAATCTCTTTAAAATCAAATCCGCCGTGTTTAAAATAATTTTGATCTTCACTGGAAATTACCGCAAGTTTTATGGAATTATTCATACTTTCTATCGGAATCCATTTTTTTTCAATGCTTGAGCCATTCACAAAAAATCTTTTTAACATAAGTTCTGTGTATGGAACAGGCAACCATTTGTATACAAAAACCATTACAATAGAAAGTACCCATAAACCAATAAAAATCCATTTAATCCATCTAAAAATCTTCATTAAAATTTGATTGATTAAAAACGGATGAATTACCAGCCTTTAACAGCTCCTCCCTTAAATTCTCGATCGGTAGTTTCTGCAACTTCATCCGATTGATAAGCTTTAACAAATGTTTTTACATTTTCAGCATCTTTATTATCTTCTCTTGAAACGATTACATTCATATAAGGGGAATCTTTGTCTTCAACAAAAAGACCATCTTTTAATGTAAAACCGTCTTTAGCTGCAAATGTATTATTGATAATGGCAACAGCTACTTTATCATCATTTAGAATTTCAGTTAAAATAGCAGGATCCATATCGACTATCTTTAAATTTTTAGGATTTTCAATTATATCAGAAGCGCTGGAAATAAGGCTTTTTGGATCTTTTAATTTGATTAATCCTTCTTTTTGAAGAAGCAGTAATGCTCTTCCTCTGTTGGTGGCATCATTTGGAATTCCAATAGTACTGCCGGGTTGTAATTGATCAAGCGATTTTATTTTTTTAGAATATCCGGCCAATGGATAAATAAAAGTATTTCCTACTATGGCAAGTTTATATCCTCTTTGTTTGATGATATTATCCAAAAATGGTTTATGTTGAATAATATTAATATCAATATCCCCATCATTAAGTGCCGTATT
This sequence comes from Apibacter sp. B3706, assembly GCF_011082725.1. Taxonomy (NCBI): domain Bacteria; kingdom Pseudomonadati; phylum Bacteroidota; class Flavobacteriia; order Flavobacteriales; family Weeksellaceae; genus Apibacter; species Apibacter sp. B3706. The sequence goes on from NZ_CP049715.1 coordinate 2,237,705, forward strand.
CGGTAAAATATAATCATTGAATTCTACCAATTCAACATCTAAGCCGTATTTTTCTTTAGCAACCTTTTGAGCGGTTTGGGCAACCACAAACTCCGGCCCCGATTCAACTCCAACCTTAATATAATTAGGATTATTTGCCCGGTCATTCTTGCAAGAACTTAGAAAAAAAACAGAAGCAAGTACGGTAAAGACTATTAGTTTTCTCATTATCATATTATTTTAGACTTATTTTAACTTTTTAACGATGATCCACTTTTTTTGAAAGATAATCTCCGATGAATTGGATCGCAAAAACAAGTAAAACTAATAATAATAAAACAAAATTCATAATTTCCATATTCTTGTTTACGTATCCTTCTTGATATCCAATTTTTCCCAATCCTCCGGCTCCAACAGTTCCTCCCATAGCCGAATAACCGACTAAAGTAATTAAAGAAATGGTTGCGCAATTAATTAATGAAGGCAATGCTTCGGGTAACAATACTTTTTTAATAATTTGAAAAGGAGTTGCTCCCATAGCTTTAGAAGCTTCAACTAAACCGTTCGGTACTTCCAACAGGCTGTTTTCAACCATTCTGGCGATAAACGGGGCAATTCCCAAGCTTAGAGGAACTAAGGCTGCAGGTACTCCTATGGAAGTTCCAACAATCATCCGTGTAAAAGGAATCATCCAAACAATTAAAATAATAAAAGGAATGGCGCGGAATATATTTACTAGGGTGGAAACCGTTTGATTGAAAACAAGACTTTCTTTAAATTGACCTTTGCGGGTGATAAATAGAAGGATTCCGACAGGCAATCCTATCAAATAACCGAAAAAGCCGGAGACAAAAGTCATGACTATGGTTTCCCAAGTTCCTTTTGCTAAGAGATCAATAATTGAATTAGACATATCCTAATAAAGTTACTTTAATGTTTTTACTTTTTAAATACTCAATGGCAGCCATTTCTTTAGAAATCGTACCGATAATTTCCGTTAGCATGACCCCGAATTTAACTCCTCCCGCATAGTCCATTTGAGCACTTATAATATTGTTGTTAATATCAAATAATCTGGAAATTTCGGATAATACCGGTTCATCGACCGTATTACCAGATATCTGTAGTTTTAGTAAGGGATGTTTTCCTTCTTCCGGCATATGGGTAATGCGTTTTTGATAATCTACCGGTATCTCTAAATGTAAGGATGAAGATATAAAACGCTGAGCTAATTCCGTTTTAGGATTTGAAAAAATTTCAGAAACACTTCCTTGCTCAATTAATTTTCCACCGTTCATGACAGCTATATCATCACAAATTTGTTTTACCACATCCATTTCATGAGTAATCAATAAAATAGTGATTCCCAACTCTTTATTTAAATCTTTGAGTAGAGATAAAATGGAGCGAGTAGTGGAGGGGTCTAAAGCACTGGTTGCTTCATCGGATAATAAAACTTTAGGGTTGTTGGCCAACGTTCTGGCAATAGCAACTCTCTGTTTTTGTCCTCCGGAAAGGTTCGCCGGATAACTGTCTAATTTATCCGTAAGTCCTACGAGCTCAACCAATTCATAAACTCTATTTTTTATTTTAGTCTTGGGAGTATGATTTAATTCCAAAGGAAAAGCAATGTTATCAAATACAGTTCGGGAGGAAAGAAGATTGAAATGCTGAAAAATCATTCCTATATTTCTACGGGCAGAGGTTAATTTGGAAGGAGATAATTCCATCAAATTTTGACCATCAATCCAAACCTCTCCGGAATTAGGCCTTTCCAGTAAATTAACACATCTTATCAGTGTACTTTTTCCTGCACCGGATTCGCCAATAACACCAACTATTTTTCCTTCGGAAACCGAAAGAGAAATATTGGAAAGGGCTATGTTTTTTTTGCCTTTATGTTCGAATGTTTTAGTAATATTTTTTAACTCAATCATTTAATTGATTAAATTTTTTAAGTCTTTATACGATTAGGATTTGTGCAAAGGTACAAATAGTATATAGAAACTCATATTAAATTACAACATTTACTGCTAGGAGAACATTTTAAATCATCCGAACCATTATAGGTTTATAATAAATTAGTTTTTTGGGAGGTGTAAATTCTATAAAATGAAATAGTATATAATTAAACCAAGTAAGAATTCTTGAAAATAAATTTATTAATAAAATAAACTAAAAAACTTGCATATTAATTGTGTGCAATTTAATTTTACTCAATCTAAAAACAATATGGAAAGTTTACAATTAAAAGATCAATTATGTTTTCCCATCTATGCGTTGTCCCGACTGATTACAACGCTTTATAGACCACATTTAGAAAAATTAGGGATAACCTATCCTCAGTATTTAGTGATGTTAGTTTTATGGGAAAATGAAGAAATATGCGTGAGAGATATAGGAGAAATGTTGTGGTTAGATAGTGGAACCTTAACTCCACTGCTTAAAAGAATGGAGGAAAACGGACTTATAAAGAGATGTCGGTCTACTAGAGATGAAAGACATATGTTGATTCATCTTTCAGATCAAGGAAGGAAAATGAAAGAAGAAGCATGGATAATTCCTCATACTCTTAAGACGGAATTGGAAATGGAGGAAAATGAGTTATCAGAACTTCAGAAAGAATTTTATAAGTTATTATCTATTGTTACGGCAAAATGTAAGAATAAATGCAAGGATAAATCAGAATCAAAATAATATTATTTAAAATTAATTATATGGAATTAATAGACTCACTTAAATGGAGGTATGCAACTAAAAAATTCGATGCCTCAAAAAAAGTTGAACAATCGTTGGTAGATCAAATCATTGAAGCAGCTTGGTTAGCTCCCACTTCTTCCGGATTACAACCGTTTAAGGTTATTGAAATTACTAATCAGAAATTAAAGCAAAAGATGGTTTCCCTGTCTAAGGATCAAAAACAAGTGGAAGATTGTTCACATATTTTAGTTTTTGCTGCTTGGGATAATTATACAGAAGAAAGAATCGATACCATTTACGGACATATAACAAGAGAACGCAATCAGCCATCTGATGCTTATCAAAGCTATACCGATCGTATTAAAGGAGTATATCTGAATTCAGCCGCTGAAAATAATTTTGAACATGCAGCACGTCAAGCGTACATAGCTTTTGGATTATCGATTGCTGCTGCTGCAGAATTAAAAGTTGATACTACTCCGATGGAGGGATTCGATAATCAGGCTATAGACGAACTTTTACAATTACGCGAACTGGGTTTAAGAAGTGTTGTCATGCTTCCTTTGGGTTACCGAGATGAAGAGAATGATTGGTTAGTTAATTATCCAAAAGTTAGACACCCTAAAAAAGATTTTTTAATTAAAATAGTTTAGAGAAGAACCTATTTTACACAAAATTTTAATCATTAAAACAATAAGAGGCTTTATTATTAAAGTTCTCTTATTTTTTTTGCATGAGTTTGAAAATCAAAAAATTGCAAATAAGCAGTTAAAAAGTAATAAAATAGACATCGGAAACTAATTAGGGGTAAGAGGGTATGCCCGGAGGATAAGTTATACCTATTGTTTCCGATGTATACCTTCGTTGTTAACTAAGTATTGAATGTATAGGAACTTAACGGATACACAATTTACGATATATGTTAATAATCCCTAAAAAATAATCGGAACTTTAAGTAAAACTGTTTATATATCTAAAAATGTTTTAAGGTATTTAGAAAGTAAAATATATGGTAGACAAAAAAAATAAAGATTAAAAAAATTTATTTCAATCAAGACAAATTTTTAACTTTATTATCTGAAAAAACTAATATATTATGATTTCTAAAATACATATCCCTAAAGGGACCTTGCCTTATATTTTCGGCTCAGATCATGAGGCGTTAACACTAAATCTGGTTAATGAGGCGATGGATACAGATTTAAATTATATTGAAAATAAAAATTCATCAGGTTCAAAAAAAGAGCCTAAGTACATTTCAAATTTTTGGGGAGAAAATATTCAATCGGTATCCGCTATTGTAGGAAATAATGGTGCGGGTAAATCTACTTTGCTAAAAGCCATAAGAGATGGTAACTGCCAATTTATAGGAACTGATGGGGAAGAAATACCCCATAATTCTAAATTAATATTCTATTATAATTCAATTCTTGGATATGATGATACTCCAAGTGTCAGTTTAAACACCAAAAATGTTTTAACACTTTCAAAGTTTTCGTTATTAAAAGAGGGTAGTGAGCATTTAAATTCAGATTTTTCAAGGTTGTTGAAAGTTCATAATAATGCAATGTTTGAAAAAATTTTAAGTTTAATTCAAAATCAAAAAGTATATAATAAATTATTGGAACTGGGACTGCCCTCGATAAACAATATAAAAATTAAACTAAATTTTTTCAGTAGAATCACTTATCATATACCGGATAAATATAAAGCGTTTTTTGATTATTTTAATTATGATTTACGCAGAGGTAGTAAAGAACTAGAAAAAATATTTAAGAAATCAGATAAATTAATTAATAAAGATAAAGAAATTTTAAAAGAAAGATTTATTATAACTGTAATAACTAGATTGCTTTCAATTTTTGAAAATGAGGATAACATAAATATACAAGAAGGTTTTATAAGAGGAGGTAAAACAGTGGAATTTTTAAAAACTAAAAATATATATGGACTTAAAGAAGATTTTTATTGGTTTTTAGATAATGCCTATATCAAAGTTGATAATCAAGAATTTAAATTACCTGTACAAGAAATAAAAAAATTAATTGAAGTTTTGTTATCAACAGTTGAAAAATCAACAATTGAAAAAACAAATGATTCTGCTTGGTTTAATAGTTTTAATGCTAATTATTTAGATGCAAAAAAAATCATAGATGCTTATAAGGATTTTACAAATGAATTAAAAAAATATTTTAAAATTAATATTAGACGACCTTTATTTAATTTTTTTACAGATCGAGAGCTAAGCAGTGGTGAAAAATTGATGTTCGAACAATTTTCAATTTTTAATGAACAAGTTTATCGCATTGAAAATGAAATAGAGGTAAAGAATAATACAGATGAATATTTAATTTTACTGGATGAAGCAGATGTATGCTTTCACCCTTTGTGGAAGAAGAAATACATTAACATGCTTTTAGAAGTTCTACCATTAATTTTTGTTAATAAAAAGCTTCAAATCATTTTCACCACCCATGACCCTCTAACTCTTTCAGATATACCTCATCAAAATATCCTTTTTTTGGGAAAAGGTGAAAATTATACGAAAGTATTAACAAACAAAAGAAAAACTTTTGGCGCTAATATTTCAAATTTATTGGCAGATTCCTTTTTTTTAGAAGATGGATTAGTGGGAGATTTTGCTAAAAAGAAAATTGAAGAAGTGATTCATGTTTTGAATAAGATGATTGAAAATAAAAACAATAATCAACACATTTACATTTCAGAAGAAGAACAACAAAGGATTAGAAATTTAATCCGTATGGTTGACGAACATATAATCCAAAGTAAGCTCATTAAAATGTATAATGAAGTTTTTGAGCCATCCATAGACAATGAAATACAAGAATTGGAAGAAAGATTAAATTATCTTAAAAATCTTAAAAACAAAACTCATGATTAGTATACGAGAATGTATTTCAGAATCTGATCTGTTAACTGCCAGAGATCAACACATTGCATTTATTTCTGAAGAAGTTAAAAAAAGAAATAAATTTTATATAAATTTATTTGAAACGATACAATTAATTCATCAAGGAAAAATAGAAGACGATGATGTTGAGAATAATATAAAAAAAATTAGGTTGCATCATTCACAATATGATTCTTTTATTAAAGTAATCTTTAAAGACAATAAAAGTGTTGATAAAAAATATAAAAAATTAAAAAATAAATCCTTATTCCGTGAAGAACTTAAAGATTTCAAAAAGGTTTTAAAGATACTTAATGATTTACATACTAATTGTCTTCGTATTTTAGGTTTGGATTTAAGTTCAAATGAAGAAGACATCGTTCTATATAAAAAATATGAAGAAAAATATAGGAATTATAAAATTTTGCTAAATAAGATTTTTGATTATGAAAACTGGTTTCAGAAAATTACACCGGAAAAAGAATGGGGGCCCTATCAACTGACTAAAAAACTAGGAATACAAGTATGTTGCTATTGCAATCGCCAATATACGTTTACTTTATCTAAAGGAGTAAAAAAAATAACCAGGCCCGAACTTGATCATTTCTTGCCCAAAAGTAAACATCCTTTATTAGCACTAAATTTTTTTAATTTGATTCCTTCATGTAGTGTTTGCAATAGAGACTGTAAAGGAACTGTTGATTTTTCTTATGAAAAATATTTGTCACCCTATGAATCCAATCCTAAGCACCAATTAATAAAATATGATTACAAACCGGAAACCTATTTGGGTGCTATTGGCAAAACTGATGAAATAAAGGTTTTCACTAAGATAAATGAGGGAAATGAAGATCAACGTTTACAAGAAAAAGTAAAGGGAAATATCAAAGTTTTTGAATATAATAAAATAGCAAATGAACACAGAGATATTGTACAAGAGATTATAAAGAAAAGATGTATATTTAATGATAAATATATAGAAACCTTACAGCAAGCATTTCCCGATATTCATCTGACCTTAGAAGAGGCCTATCAATTAGCTTACGGCAACTTTTATGATGAAAAAGAATTTACTAAAAGACCCTTAGCTAAATTAACCAAAGATATTGCTGTTGCAACGGGAGTAATAAAAAATAAAATTAGCTAATTTTAAAGAAATTCGATAAAAATCAGTGAGATCGAAAAAATAGTAAAAACCAGGCGGTAAAGCTAGGGGTTGCTAAAAAGGTTTAGGTAAAAGTTAAAGAAATCAAATAGGTATATTATATAAAAAAATCACAACTGTTTATAAATAAACATGTTGCGATTTACGTGTACCCAGGGCGGGAATCGAACCCGCACGATATTGCTACCACTGGATTTTGAGTCCAGCGCGTCTACCAATTCCGCCACCTGGGCATTTTTTTCAGGTGTGCAAATATACTTAAATATTCTTTTTCGCCAAAATTTATGTTTTTATTTCATTCATTCTTCCTTATATTCGTAAAAAAAGATTATGAAAATATTAATTATAAATGGTCCTAATTTAAACCTGCTTGGACAAAGAGAAACAGATATTTACGGTCATTATTCTTTTGAAGATTATTTTAAACATTTGCAAAAAAAATTTATTGATGTGGAATTAGAATACTATCAAACCAACCATGAGGGCTCGATTATTGATAAGATTCATGAAAAAGGTTTTAAATGTGAAGGTATTGTAATTAATCCGGGAGCATATACCCATTATTCCTATGCAATACACGATGCTATAAAATCAGTAACCGCACCGGCTATTGAAGTTCATATTTCCGATATTGAAAAAAGAGAAGAATTTAGAAAAATTTCAGTCATTAAAGATGCTTGTGTTCATCAGATTAAAGGCAAAGGATTACCCGGTTATGAAGAAGCTATTGAATATTTAATAAAAATGAAACAACCTTAACTAGCGAGTATAAATAATAAGTAATTGATAGTATAAATGAATGAAAAAATAAGTGGAAAAGTAATACATCAGATATTGTTTTTGATTATAATAATATCTCTTTTTATTCTTATTATAAGTCAGTTGGCTATATTTCTTCCCAGCTTTTTAGGAGCAATTACATTATATGCCTTATCCAAAGATTTTTTCTTATATCTGACAGAAAAAAAGGGATTGAAAAAATGGATATCAATTAGTATAGTTTTTCTTCTTGCCTTATTGATCATTTCGATTCCTGTTTATTTTATTATTGAATTAACCTATTCTCAGGTACATACGGCTATAACTTATTTTGATAAAATAAATAATTCACTGGTCAGTATTGTAAATGATTTACAAACAAAATACGGACTAAATATACTTAGCAAAGACAATATCATTCAAGCGACCACCTGGGTAGGCAGGGTCGTGCCTAAAATATTAAATTCAACGGTAAATTCTGTAGTTGTTTTTTTCTTTTCTTTTGTTTTATTCTATTTTATGATTATGAATATCAGGAAAATTGAAAGCACCTTTTTAAAATGGTCTCCTTTAAAAAAACAAAATACCGAAAGGCTAGGACAAAGGTTGAAAAAAATGATTCAATCCAATGCCATCGGCATCCCATTAGTTGCTGTTGTTCAAGGAATGGTAGGAGCTGTCGGCTATGCCATTGTAGGATTGGATAATTTATGGTTTTGGTTTGCGGTTACAACATTTACATCCATGTTGCCTATCGTAGGTTCTGCATTGGCCTATGTTCCGGTTGCCATTTTATTGTTCACCTCCGGAGAAACCTGGCAATCTGTATTTATTTTATTGTACGGCATTATAATTATTGGAACATCGGACAATATCGTGAGGTTTACATTACTTAAAAAACTGGACGATGTTCATCCTTTAATTACCATCTTTGGTGTAATATTAGGAATGAATATTTTTGGATTTATCGGATTAATTTTCGGTCCTATATTATTATCCAGCTTTTTCCTGCTTTTAGATGTTTACAATAACGAATTTAGCGATAATCCTTAAGAAAATGTAGTTCTACTATTGGAATGAATTTTGTTTTTTACCATGAATAAATTTAATAAACTGTTTCAGTCGGCAGGTAGTATAGGTTTGGGATTACTCATACTATCTTGCATTTCTAAAGACAGATTAGAAGTAACCAAAAAAGAAACAAAAATGAAGGTAACAAAATCAGAAGAAGAGTGGAAAAAACAGCTTTCTCCCGAAGAATATTACATTTTGAGAGAAAAAGGAACAGAGGCTCCTTACAGTGGAAAATTCAATATGCATTTTGAAAAAGGAGTGTATACTTGTAAAGCTTGTGGTGCGGTTCTGTTTGATAGTGATTCTAAATTTGATTCGCATTGCGGATGGCCCAGCTTTGATCATGAAATAGCCAAAGGCCGAATTATCGAAAAATTAGATACTTCTCATGGTATGACCCGAATGGAAATCCTTTGTGCTAATTGCGGGAGTCATTTAGGACATGTGTTTAATGATGGCCCTACAAAAACCGGATTGAGATATTGTGTTAATTCTGCTTCACTGGATTTTGTAAAAGAATAATACATTGTTTACCAATTGTAAGAATTAACATTATGGCTAAAACCCTAAGAATTTATCCGGAAAATCCTTCAGAAAAAGCAATTAATGAAATAGTTGAGGTATTAAAAAAGGGAGGAATTATTGTTTATCCTACCGATACGGTTTATGGATTGGGTTGTGATATCTTTAATCACAAAGCCATGGAAAAGCTTTCCAGAATTAAAAATGTTAAACTGGAAAAAACAAACTTTTCCTTTGTTTGTAATGATTTACGGAATTTATCTCAGTATACTAAGCCCATTGAAACGAATCTATTTAAACTTCTGAAAAGAACTTTGCCGGGGCCTTTTACTTATATTCTTGCAGCTTCCAATACGCTGCCCTCTTATTATAAGAATAAAAAAACAGTAGGAATTAGAATTCCCGATCATAGTATTCCTAGAATTATCGTTGAAAAATTAGGCAATCCCATAGCATCCACTTCAACACATGATGATGACGAGATTTTAGAATATATTACAGATCCCGAATTAATAGCCGAGAAATATGATAAATTAGTAGATATTGTTATTGATAGCGGTGCGGGAGGTTATACTCCTTCTACGGTTGTTGATTTAACTTCCGGGAGTCCGGAAATACTCCGCCGGGGAAAAGGTGATTTAGATCTGTATATTTAATTTCCATTTACATTTACTATTTCTGATCGAAAAAGTCAGTTTATATAAAAAGTAAAAAAGAACCGAATATAATTATTCGGTTCTTTTCTTATAAAATTTGAAAATTTTCTTTTTTAATAGGATATTAATTTAAACAATTCATGTAGAATAAGATGTATTAATAATTAAATAATTCATCAATAGACAATTCATGAACAGTTCCTAATTTTTTAACCGAATTCCAATTAAGATTTTCCTTTTTTCCAATTAAAGATACATTATAGGTTTTTCCCTTGATTTCACGATTAAAAAAATCTTTAAGATCCTTAAGTTGCAATGTTTGTATTTGAGAATACATATCTTTTCTTAAATCGTAATCAATTCCTCTTTTTTTGGCGGAAAGATAGGACCAATAAATTGCTGATTTAGTGATACGGTCTGAAGCAATTTGTTTCAAAGCACTTTTTTTAGCATTGTCAAATTGTTTAGCAATTTCAGGCATATTGTTCATTAAATCTTTCATTGCATCAACTGCTTGTGGTAATTTATTGGCTTGAGTTCCAATATAGGAAGAAACATAATCGTATTTATCCTTATCAGAAGCGATGGTATAACTGGCATAAGCAGAATAAGCTAATGATTTACTTTCTCGAATTTCTTGAAAAACAATGGAAGACAGACCTCTGCCGAAATACTCACCAAATACTTTTGCATAAGGCATTTTAGCTATATCAAATTTATTTCCTCTTGATTGGAAAAGTATTTCGGCTTGTACCATATCGTAAGGAGCAAAAAACAAGCTGCCGTCAGATGCAAGTTCCTTATAAGTTATAGGGGAATTATACTCTTTTCCGCTTCCGAAATTATGATATTTTTGAACCGCTTTTTTAATAACAGATTCATTCGGTCCATAGTAAAATATTTCATGTTTGTAATCGAATAAACTTTTACATATCTTAACTAAGTCCGCAGGTTTTTTGTTTAATAAATCCGCTTCAGAAATAGTATTTCTTAACCTGTTATTTTCTCCATAACGGGCATACAAAGCTAAAGCATTCAGTATTGCCTGTTTATTTAATTTAGAATTTTTTCTGGCTTTAAGTATAGTTTGTACATATTTTTGATATGTTTCTGAATCAGGATTAGCATTTTGCAAAAAATGTTCAAATAATTCTATACCTTTTGGGATATTTTTTTCTAAACCTTGCAGGTTTAGGAATATTTGTTCATTTTGAACCTGAATAGAATAACTGATTCCTATTTTATAGAACTCTTTTTCAAGATTGGATTTTGTATACTTATCAGTGCCCAGAAGGGAAAGATAATTTAAGGCCAGATCCAATTCTTCATTGTTATCTGATCCAAAGTCAAATATATAATATAGATTTCCTAATTCGTTATTTGAATTTTTAATATAGGAAAGAGGAATATTTTTTACATGATCAAAAGTTATTAATTTTTTATAGTCTATAAATTGAGGTTGAATTTCTTTTTCGGGAAGTTGGGAGAATTTTTTATAAAAATCTGATTGTTCCGTACGATTTAAAGTTATAGGAGTTATTCCCGGATTTTCAACTCGTACCAGTTTATCATTGGTTCCTTTTTCTTTATAAACCACAACATAATTATCCTTATAAAATTCATTGGCAAATTTTACAATACTCTCTTTATTCATTTTATCCAACTCATTAAATTCATCTAAAATTTGTTGCCAAGATAAATTTTGGATAAAAGCATTATACATTTGAGTTGCTACCCCGTTAGCTGTATCCCAGCTGCTGATGCGTTGCGTTTTTAAATCGTTGACAATAGCTTTAATCAACCAATCATCAAAATTTCCTTTTTTTATGATTTCTAACTGATCTAGTAAAAGTTTTTGTACTTGTTCCAAAGATTGTCCTTCTCTTGGAGCTCCATATAAGGAATGAAGACCATAGTCTTTAAAAATAGATATGTAAGATCCAGCCCCTTGAGCTAATTGTTTTTGATTGATATTTATATCGATTAACCCCGCACCGGAATTATTCAAAATCATATTAACCATTTTAACGTAAAGAGCCTCTTTGCTACCGGCTCCACTACACCTAAAAGCTAATTGGATTCTTTCTGAAGATGGACTTTTTACTACTCTTTTAACAACAGAGGTCAACGGCTGTTCAATGGGTTTTTTCAAAACGGGCAATTCTTTATATTTGAAATTGCCGAAATAGGTATCTACTAATTGTATGGTTTCATCAAAATTTAAGTCGCCCACCAATACAATTGCCATATTATTAGGAACATAATAAGTCTCATAATATTCATGAATTGCTTTCATGGATGGATTTTTCAAATGCTCGGATGTTCCTATAGTAGTTTGTTGTCCATAAGGATGGGTAGGAAATAGAGCATCCATCAATTCATAATTAACCAAACGCATATCGTTATCTTGAGCGCGATTAAATTCTTCATAAACAGCTTCCAATTCTGTGTGAAAGAGACGTAAAACTAATTCGGAAAATCGTTCTTTTTCAACAAATAACCATCTTTCTAATTCGTTGGATGGAATATTGTTTTTATAAACCGTTTCATCTAGCCAAGTATGCGCATTGGTTCCGGTTGCGCCCAATTCTGAAATTAATTTGTCGTATTCGTTAGCAATGGCGTATTTAGATGCTTCTTGGGATACTTCATCTATTTTTTTATAAATTTCCTTTTTCTTTTTTGGATTTTTTTCAGCTTTATGTTGTTCGTATAAATCTGAAATACGGTTTAATAATACAGATTCTTTGTCCCAATCAGAAGTTCCGAGTTTACTGGTTCCCTTAAACATCATATGCTCTAAATAATGAGCAAGACCGGTATTCTCGGACGGATCATTAGCAGATCCGGTACGTACCGGAATGTATGTTTGAATTCTTGGTTCATCATTATTTCGGGATAAATATACTTTTAAACCATTTTTCAGCGTATAAATTCTTGAATTGGAGGGATCGTTCGTTACCGTTTCATAAGTATACCCCTTTGAATCTGTTACTGATTTAGTTTTATAGGTTTGTGCGTTCGTGGTCATTATAAAAAATGTTAATACAAGTAATAAAAATATTTTTTTCATATTATTATTAGGTTTAAAGGTGTGAAAATACAAAAGATTTTTGTTAGATTTTATTTTTTCGGAATATAAAATATAAGTATATATATCCAATTAAAGCAGAACATAGGGAGGAAAATAGAATCATAATTTTAGCATGAGTTATATAGTCGGCATGTATAGCCGGATTAAAAGCCAGTAAGGTAATAAAAATAGACATAGTAAATCCAATTCCACCTAAAAAACCGATTCCTATCATTTGCTTCCAATCTGTTTCCGAAGGAAGCCTACAAAATTTCAAAGCACAAGCCAGATAAGTAAATAAAATAATTCCTAAAGGTTTTCCAACGATTAAGCCAAAAAATATTCCAAGAGTGTACGATTGAGAGAAAAGCTCTTGAATATTTAATTGAATAGATAAGGCTGTGTTGGCAAGTGCAAAAAGAGGAAGTATTATAAAATTGACAGGTAATTGGAGTATAGATAGTAATTTCATGGCTTGAACATGGGGATTACCTCCTTCAAAGGGTATGGCAAATGCCAGTAGTATACCCGCAAGAGTTGCATGTACACCGGAATTAAGTAAGCAATACCAAATTCCTATACCGCCGATTATATATAAATATAAATGATTGATCTTTAGTTTTTTAAAAAGTAATAGTATCGTCCATATGAATAAGGCAAAAAATAAAAAGATCCAAGAAAGTTTTTTAGTGTAAAAAAAGGCTATAACTAAAATAGCCCCTAAATCGTCAATTACAGCTAAGGCAGTGAGAAATACACGGAGAGACAAGGGAATTTTTTTTCCTAATAAACTCAATACCCCCAACGCAAATGCTATATCGGTTGCCATAGGAATTCCGGCGCCAGAAATGGTGTCTTTTCCTAAATTTAAATATGCATATATTCCCGCAGGAATAATCATTCCGCCTATAGCTCCCAAAACAGGTAAAAGGGCTTGCGAACGATTGGAAAGTTTTCCAATATGTATTTCACGGATAAGTTCCAATCCCACCATTAAAAAAAATATACTCATTAACCCATCATTTATTAGTTCAGATACAGTTAATGCATTCCCCTGGGTGCTAAAAAGATATTCATTTCCTAATTTGAAGGATACCGATGTTTCCCAAAAATTATGATAGAAAGTGTGAAACGTTGAATTTGACAATATTATGGAAAAGATTGTACACAAGATAAGAAGTATCCCGACGGACTTCTCATTATTCATAAAATCTTTAATCGTTTTTCGCATTATACTCATTTATTGCTAATTACCGTATTGAATTATTAAGATTTGAATTATCGAGGATAATATATATATAGCTAAAATATAATTTTTAAATTTATGTTCACTTATAAATCAAACGGTATACTATTAATTATTTAATTATAAAAATTGAGAAAAAGATAAAACGAACCTTTTCATGCGAATTAACGCTCTATATGTCCAATATATGTCGCAATCTAATGGTATAAGTATTTTAACTACATTTGCATCATATCAGTATAATAAAAAGTAAAATATAAATGCAATCAGTTTTAAGAACATTATTCGGTTATTTAGCCAGACCACAATTATATCCGGAATTAGTAAGAAAAATTTATAAAAATATTTTCGACAGAGGGAGCGCGGTTCAAGGAAAAAAAGAATCCGAAATATGGTGTGCAGAAAGAGCAATCAGTCAGGATGATGCAATTTACCAGATTACAAAAAATGAATACTCTTTATATAAAGATTTTGCAGGACCAATGGAGGAGTCCAAAAAAATTGAGGCGGCTTGTCCGGTTAAAATGGGCGGAGCCGGAGCACTAGATCTTATCTACGCATTATGTGAATATACTCTGGCTAAAAATGTTATAGAAACCGGAGTAGCTTACGGATGGAGTTCTCTGGCGGCTTTATTGTCTTTACAAAAAAGAGGTGGAAATTTGTATAGTTCAGATATGCCTTATTTGGACAGGAATAATGATAAATTTGTTGGATGTGTAGTACCTGATAATCTTAGAAACTATTGGAAATTATTTAGACAAGCAGATAAAGAATCTTTGCCTAAAATATTCAAAGAACAACAGACTTTTGAGATAGCTCATTATGATAGCGATAAAAGTTATAAAGGTAGAATGTGGGCCTATCCTTTACTATGGGAAAGAATAGAAAAAAACGGCTTTTTTATCAGTGATGATATTGGAGATAATTCTGCTTTTATGGATTGGGTAAATCAAAATCATTTACAAACGGTAATTGTCGAATTTGAAGGAAAATATGTGGGAATTGTAAAAAAAGTATAGAGAAATAATTTCTTTATTAAAAAATGGTTATTTAAAATTTTACGGATTACTTCAAGTGTATTTTAATTTTTAATAATATAAATCGTATTATTTTTAGTCATGCAGACATATGAAGAAATTTTAGAGTGGTTGTATACCCAAGTTTCAAATTATCAAAATGTCGGGAATTCTGCATATAAGCCCGGATTTGAAAATATAATAAAACTGAGTGAAATTTTAGGAAATCCTCACAGAAAATTTAAATCCATACATATTGCGGGAACTAATGGAAAAGGGAGTGTTTCTAATATGACCGCCTCCATTTTAAAAGAAGCCGGGTATAAAGTGGGATTATTTACTTCTCCTCATCTTAAAAATTTCACTGAACGGATAAGGGTTGACGGAAAAGAATGCCCCTCAGAGTTTGTATATAATTTTTTAATTACTATTAGAGATCATTTTACTAAGGATTTTAATCCTTCCTTCTTTGAATTAACAACCGCTATGGCTTTTAGCTATTTTGCTAAAGAAAAAGTTGATATAGCTGTAATAGAGGTTGGAATAGGCGGAAGGTTAGATTCAACAAATATCATTACTCCCGAAGTATGTGCAATAACAAGTATATCGATGGATCATGTGGATTTATTGGGAGATACACTTGAAAAAATAGCCACAGAAAAAGCGGGGATTATTAAACCCGGAATTCCTGTAGTTATTGGAGAAGATAAGGAAGAAGTTAAAAAATTACTAGTACATATTGCTCAAGAGCGTAATGCCGAATATATAGATGCGACAAAAAATAAGGTAAACTATCCATCAGATTTAAAAGGTATATATCAAGAAAAAAATAAAAAAACGGTAGTAAGTATTATCGATGTTTTAAATGATAAAGGATTTAAAATATCTGTTGATCAGGTTAAAAAGGGCCTTTTGCATGTAAAAGATTCAATGAACTTTAGAGGAAGATGGGAGATTTTGCAATGGGAAAATCCAGTGATTATCTGCGATACGGCCCATAATGAGGATGGCTTTAAACAATTGGCCGAACAATTTAAACGGGTAACCTATAAAAAACTGAGAATTGTAATCGGTTTTGTAAAAGGTAAAGATTTAGATAAAATATTTCCACTATTGCCGATTGATGCCATCTATTATTTTGTAAAACCGGCTATTCAAAGAGGACTACATCCCAATGAATATACCGAAAAAATAGATTTATACTTCAAAAATTATCAAAAATTCGATAGTGTAGCAGAAGGATTTGATGCCGCTAAAACCCAGTCTGACAAAGAAGATTTGATTTTTATAGGAGGAAGTAATTTTGTGGTAGCAGAAATTTTTTAAAAAAAATATTTGCAAGTATAAAAAATGAGCGTATATTTGCAATCCAATTACGGAACAAAGTAATAAAGAAAAGCTCTTAAATATCTTTGTTTTAAAGGGGCGATTAGCTCAGCTGGTTCAGAGCACCTGCCTTACAAGCAGGGGGTCGCAGGTTCGAATCCTGCATCGCCCACAACAAGAAAAACCTTGATTTTTTTCAGTTAAGGTTTTTTTGTTGGTACAGACCCATGGTGTAACGGTAGCACACCGGTTTTTGGTACCGTTTGTCGGGGTTCGAATCCCTGTGGGTCTACAACAAATTAAATGAAAAAGTATATTTGTAGGATTGTAAAAAATAATTACATTTGCACCGCAAATAGATAATGAAAAGAAAGAATTAAAATGGCAAATCATAAGTCAGCAATAAAAAGAATAAGACAGAATCACGTAAGAAGATTACGTAATAAGTATTATCATAAATCAGCTCGTACAGCTATTAAAGAATTAAGAGCTGAAACAGATAAAACTGTAGCGGTAGGTAAATTACCGGCTGTTTTTTCTCAGATTGATAAGTTAGCAAAAAGAAACATTATTCATAAGAATAAAGCGTCTAACTTGAAATCTAAATTAAACAAGCACGTTAACGCATTAGCGTAAATAAAAATAATAGTAGGCCCGTTCGTCTATCGGTTAGGACTTCAGATTTTCATTCTGGCAAGAGGGGTTCGACTCCCCTACGGGCTACTAATCTCAGGCTTAAATTACTTTAATAATTTAAGCCTTTTTTTATGAAAATTAATTGTCATTTCAGGAAGTAAGAAAAAATTATGAATAAATTAATTGTAATATTTTATAATGTTTATTTACTATTCGATTTAATGGCTTCTTATAATTTTCCAATGCTCAAATCTTTTTAATATAGAGACCTTTTGTTATTTAAAAAGTTTAGAATAACAATAAATGAAGCAAAATATCATTTTTTAATATTATATAGTTATTGGTAAAATTGTATTATAATAGCACCCCCCTTTCAATAGCTAATTCTAATTCTTTTATACTAAGATCCTTTAATTCTTTTTCATAAATTAATCGTTGATAAAGAAAAATATTTACGGTTTTATTAAATATACTTTTTAATATATCTAACGCAGAATAGCTTTCAGGATAAAACCTTTCGTTAAATTTAAATTCATTGCTAATCTTTACATTAAATTCTTTCGTAAAATATGTAAGAAAATCATTTGCATCATGTCCAATTAATCCAAAATCTTCATATAATTTCATTTCAGGTTTAAATTGTATTTTATTCTCCCATTGGGATAATAAAACTTTCTCTAAAAATAATTGTAATTTATGATCAACCATATTTATTAAATTTATGATACCTCTAATTTTAACTACATCATTAATAAAATGATTATTTTTATTCAAAGACACAGAATGTCATTTGAAATTCGTAACTAGTTGTTTACGTGTCTAATCCAATCAATACCATAGTCAATTCATATCAATCACTAAGAAAGTACACAGATCAATGCAGTACTTATAAATTTCAACTATGATAAGGAGGTGAATTAAATGGTTATAAGATAGGATTTTCGTTTTTTACTAAGTAATTGTTGGAGACACCTAATTAGGCAATATTAGGTTATTCAAAAGTATGTGATCTAATGTAGTATGATAAAGTTTTTATATTTTGTAAATGTATAAAAAGGCATAGTAAATTGCAAATATATATTTAATAAAAATACATTTATATTAATAAAATGCATAACAACATAAATATCGACATATAATATAGTTTTATGAATATGCAAAAACTTACCATTTTTTATTAAAAATATGTATATAAAAGCTTTTAATTTGAATAGTTTGTTGATGAAATTTTCATTAAAACTAAAACTCATAAGGAATAGAATAAAATAAAAGTCCTGATTTCAATTGAAATCAGGACCATATGTTTAGTTAAATATTTGAGAAAAGCTATTCGAAGAGAATAACTTACTATGAAAAGAACTTTTTTTAATATTTTTATTTTAAGCTAGCTTAAAAAATATAATTTTGTTAATTTCATAAGAAGTTAACACATATTAGAGATTTTTAACCTTTAAAACATGTAAATTGGAATCTAATTCATAGAGTCTGGGCACTCCTGTAGCTATTTCAAATTTTATAATTTCTTCTGGAGTCATTTTTTCTAAATACATAACTAATGCACGTAAACTATTTCCATGTGCAGCTATGATTATGTTTTTTCCCTCCTTAATTTTTGGAACTATCTCACTTTCAAAATAAGGAATTACTCTTTCTGCAGTATCTTTAAGGCTCTCTCCATTAGGCGGAGCTACATCGTAACTTCTTCGCCAAATATGAACTTGTTCATCTCCAAATTTCTTAGCTGTTTCAGCCTTATTTAAGCCTTGTAGATCTCCATACATTCTTTCATTTAATGCTTTATCAAATTTCGTAGGTACATTTTTTATTCCGGCTTCATTCAACGCGATTTGTAAAGTTTCTTGAGCTCTTTTCAAAGCAGATGAATACGCATAATCAAAATGTAAACCTTTAAGCTGATCGCCGGCTTTTTTAGCCTCTTCTTTTCCTTTGTCGGATAATTCTACATCAACCCAACCGGTAAATTTATTTTCCAGATTCCAAACACTCTGACCGTGTCTCAGTAATACTAAAATTGCCATGATTACAAAATATTTATATTAACTATATTATCTTGAAATAATTGTGCCAATATAAAAATAATGACTATTAATTTACCCATAAATCTGATTAAAATTAAGAAGTAATGAAATAAGTGTTTAAGAAAATGTTAATTTTGAAATTATTTCAAAAAACGGAAAGAGTTAGTAATGAGAAAAAGTAGTTTACTTGTATCAATTCTAATCGGGATTTTTACTATGGCACAAAAACAAAATTTGACTCCTGAATTACTTTGGAGTTTAGGTAGGGTATCTATAGACGCTGTAAATGATACCGGAGACATTATTTATGGTGTTCAATATTATAATGTTGATGAAAATAACAGTACCAGAGATTTATATCATCTAAATCTAGATGGGCAAATTATCAGACTTAATGAAAGTAAAGACAAGGAAAAAGCATTATCTTTTCATTCACAAAATGAATTTATATATTCGGTGGGAGAAGATATCTATTCTTATAATCTAAAAACTAAGAAAACAGAAAAAATTAATAAAGAAAACGAAATTCTTTCCGGGTTACTTTATGCGAATAATTCCAACTATTTTGCTATATCTAAACCGGTAAAATTAGAAAAAGTTTTAGGCTCAGATATATATCCAACAATGGAAAAATCAGATGTGAAAGTTTATGATCATTTAATGTATAGACATTGGGATACCTGGAAAGACGGAAAATTTAAACATATATTCATTGGTAGTACAAACGGAAGTTTGGTGGATATCAATAAGGATGAAAAATATAATTCCGAAGATTATTCATTTTCTCCGGATAGTAAATATTTAGTTTACCAATCCAAAAAACTTTTCGGAACTCAAGATGCAATTTCTACCAATACGGATATATACCTTTATGATATATTTTCACAACAAACGCAAAATTTAACTGTTGAAAATAAAGGATACGATACTAACCCTAAGTTTAGTCCACAAGGTGGAGTATTGGCGTGGTTGTCAATGAAAACAGACGGATATGAGGCAGATAAAAATGATCTAAAAATTTATGATTTGGCTACTCAGAAAACAATAAATTTAACTTCAACTTGGGATAATACGGTAATAGACTATGTTTGGGCTAAAAATGGAAAGAAAATTTATTTTTTGGCCGGTATCAACGCTACTAAACAATTTTTTGAGTTAGATATCAAAACAAAAAAAATCAGACAAATTACCAAAGGTCAGCATGATTATGTTAGCATACGTATCACCGGTGATTATTTGGTTGGAGAGCGTCAAGACATGAATCATGCGTCTGAAATTTATAAAGTAAATATTAAAACCGGAGTAGAAACTAAGTTAACTTCAGTAAATGATGACCTCTATCAAAAGATAAAAAGTTGTAGAGTTGAAGAAAGATGGATTGACACTACTGATGGAAAAAAAATGTTGGTTTGGGTAATATATCCTCCAGATTTTGATAAAAATAAAAAATACCCTACTTTATTATACTGTCAGGGAGGGCCTCAAAGTACGGTATCTCAATTTTACAGTTTCCGTTGGAACTTTCAGATTATGGCATCCAACGGTTATATTGTTGTAGCCCCCAATCGAAGAGGATTGCCTTCTTTCGGCGTGAAATGGAATGAAGAGATATCAGGTGACTGGGGTGGACAACCTATGAGAGACTATTTATCTGCTATTGATGAAGTTTCTAAAGAACCCTATGTGGACAAAAATCGTTTAGGTGCTGTAGGAGCCAGTTATGGCGGTTATTCGGTTTATTATTTAGCAGGTATTCATAAGAAAAGATTTAAAACTTTTATTTCACATTGTGGGGTATTTGACTTAGAATCCATGTATGGATCAACCGAAGAAATATTCTTTCCCAATTATGATATAGGTGGAGCTTATTGGGAAAATCCTCAACCCAAAGCTTATAAAGAATTTAATCCTATTAAATTAGTTTCTAATTGGGATACTCCTATATTGATTATTCATGGGGGAAGAGATTATCGAGTTCCTTATACTCAAGGTCTTGAAGCTTTTCAAGCGGCGCAGTTGAAGGGCATAAAGAGCCGACTTTTGTATTTTCCGGAAGAAAGCCATTGGGTTCAACAACCTCAAAATGGTATAATTTGGCAAAAAGAATTTTTTAAATGGTTAAAAGAGACACTTTAGTTTTTAATTATCCATTCAATATAATAATATCTTATTATATCTATTACAAAAGTTAAAATATATAAATAATGGTCTAAAAAAGGTTGGAAGATTTTTTTTTCCAACCTTTTTTTATAAATATAAAAAAAAACTTTTAATCAAGCTTGTTTATAAAAATTAAAGAAGGCAAGATTATTTTCAATTTATGGTAATATTTTAT
Organism: Apibacter sp. B3706; assembly: GCF_011082725.1. NCBI lineage: Bacteria > Pseudomonadati > Bacteroidota > Flavobacteriia > Flavobacteriales > Weeksellaceae > Apibacter > Apibacter sp. B3706. The sequence continues at coordinate 2,259,145 of NZ_CP049715.1, forward strand.
TCCATTAAAGATGTGAATGTTAAGTGTATTATTAAAATATAAAGGCTTAAATTGGTTATTAAAATTAAATGACATCACATAATAAATGCATTTATTTATTACATTTGAATATAATTTTTAAAGAATTAACTATGAGAAATTTTTTGTTTTTTTTATTATTTATATTTAATTGCCTGCCGATATGGTCTAAACAAATAGATCAGGAAGAAGCAAAACACATTGCTGAAAATTTTATAAATAATCAATTTTCAAACTTAAAGAGAAGTAATGGGTTTAAACTAGACTTAGTTTATACTGCAGAGAATGAAGTAAATAAGCTAAAGAAAAATCATTCCGAAAAGTATTATTATGTTTATAATATTGGAGCAAATCAAGGCTTTATTATCATTTCAGCAGACGATATAAATTATCCGATCATAGGATATTCCAATTCCGGATATTATGATGCAGCTAATCTTCCGGAAAATTTCCAATCTTGGATGAAAACCGTTGAATTGGGTATGCAACAAGCTTTTGATAACTCAACCAAGCCTACCAAAGAAATTGAAAAGGAATGGGAATTATATAGAATTTCAAAAAAAAGCATCCCAACCAGACTTACCGCATTAGAACCGCTTATTAAAACAAAATGGAATCAAAGAACACCTTATAATAGTCAAATTCCTTATGAAGTTCTTACCGGTTGTGTAGCAACGGCTACCGCACAGATTATGAAATTTCATCAACACCCTAAAAAAGGAACAGGTATCATTCCGGCTTATCAGACCATAGACCCCAGTAACAATGTAACCTATAATATACAGCAGATAGATTTAAAGCAATACGAGTATGATTGGGCAAATATGTTAAATGAATATTATAATTCACCTACTCTCAATTATACCAATGAACAAGCAAAGGCTGTAGGGCTATTAATGTATCATATAGGAGCAAGTGCCCAAATGAAATATGGAGTAAAAGAAAGCGGGACTTCAAGCCGGAAAGCTTTAAAGGCATTGTATACTTATTATGATTATGACAAAAGTATAGATTATATAATTCGAGGTAAATATTTCAGTAATTTAAATGAAATACCTATCAGTGATGAAGAATGGGAGGAGATAATAATAAAAGAATTAAATGAAGATAGACCCGTCTATTATTCAGGAAATACGGACAAAAATTCTGGACATGCATTTGTTTGTGATGGATATGATTCCAACGGACTCTTACATTTTAATTTTGGATGGGGAGGAAATCAAGACGGATATTATAATTCAAATGCCCCATTAGAATATAAATATGGCCAAAGTATAGGTATAAATATAAAACCCAATGAAGGAGGAGAAAAAGTAAATAAATATTTTGTAAATAAGCTTACAATTTCAACTAATAAAGTATATAAAGATGAATGTTTTGTAGAAAAACATGATTTATACAACATAAATATAGAAGATACGATTATATATAAAAATCAATACATGGCTTTATATGATCTTAACAATACAATGGTAACTCTACTTAATGAAAGTACAAATCCGAATAATTTTAACAATAATTATTATACGCTAAACAGTACTATTAAAGCAGGGAAGTATCGTTTAAAAGTAGTGGAAAAGAAAGGAGATGCGTATATACCAATTAAAACGGCTCAAAATGTAGATGATACAAGTATAATAGAATTACTGGATGGTGTTAAATCGCATAACCTTAATTTATTAAATAATAAAGTTCTTACGGCTAACATAAAACAAGCTAAACCTAAAGATTACCTGCAAGTAGAATTTTCATTTGGAAATAATCGATGTAAACCTTTTAATGGAACGATAGCTTTAGCTTTGACTAATGATGAGGATAAATTGATCTATATTCTTGGAAAAGATTTAATAAATAATTTAAGAGAGGGTTATTACTATGGATCATATATAATTTCAGGTTACATACCGGATGATATTGCTAATGGAGCGTATCGAATCAGGATCTTTGCACGTGAAAATGATGGTCAAGAATGGCAATTGTTGGATGGGGCAGCCGTTAATTATCTTCCTCTAACCGTTGTAAATGGAAAACTGGGAATAGAAGAACTAAAAAATGATACGAATGAGTTTCTAATCTACCCTAATCCGGTTAAAGATATTTTATATATCAAATCTGATTCAGAACAACAAATTAAATCCATTTCAATTTTTGATTTTTCAGGTAAAGAAGTATTGCAAAGCAATATAGATCCTACTAATGGAGTAAATGTTAGCTCATTAAGTTCAGGAGCTTACATAATAAAAATTAAAACGTCTAAAGAAATAAAGAAATATAAATTTATTAAAATATAAATTTTACTTAAATTATCAGTAAAACATTTAAAATTTAAAAAAGGGTGAAGAATTTTCTTCACCCTTTTTTAGTAGTTAAAAAAATTAATTTTATAAAATGAAAATTAATTAAAATTTAAGTATATTATTATGTAATTATATAATAAATAATCATAATATATATTTTTTTTAAAAATAATTCAATAAATAATTATTTATTTTATTAAATTTGAAGATAACTGAAAAATTTTATTATGAGAAAACTTTTATTATCTATTTTACTATTATTTATATTTAGTAATTTACATTTATGGTCAAAACAAATAGATCAAGAAGAAGCAAAACGTATTGCAGAAAATTTTATTAATAATCAATTTTCCAACCTAAAAAAAAGTCAAAGATTCCAATTACAATTAGTTTATACGGCAGAGAATGAAATAAATAACTTAAAGAAAAATCATTCTCAAAAATATTACTATGTTTACAACATTGGAGCAAATCAAGGCTTTATAATCATTTCAGCAGACGATATAAATTATCCGATTATAGGATATGCCAATTCCGGATATTATGATGCAGCTAATCTTCCGGACAATTTCCAATCTTGGATGAAAACCGTAGAATTGGGTATGCAACAAGCTTTTGATAATTCAATCAAACCTACCAAAGAAATTGAAAAGGAATGGGAATTGTATAGAAATTCAAATAAGGGCATAAATACCAGGATTACTCCGCTGCAGCCTTTACTTAAAACAAAATGGAATCAAGATGAGCCTTATAATAGTCAAATACCTTATAAAGTTTATACCGGTTGTGTAGCAACGGCTACCGCGCAGATTATGAAATTTTATCAATACCCTAACAAAGGAATTGGTATCATTCCGGCCTATCAGACCACAGACCCTAGTAACAATGCAATCTATAACATTCCACAGATAGATTTACAACAATACGAATATGATTGGTCTAATATGTTAAATGAGTATTATAATTCACCCACTACCAATTATACTAATGAGCAAGCAAAGGCTGTAGGGCTTTTAATGTATCATATAGGAGCAAGTGCTCAAATGAAATATGGAGTAAAAGCAAGTGGAACTTCTAGCGAGAAAGCATTAAAATCATTGTATACTTATTTTGGTTATGATAAAAGTATAGATTATATAATAAGAGGTCGATATTATAATGGAAATTTTAATGAAATACCTATCAGTGATGAAGAATGGAATACTATCATAATAAAGGAATTAAATGAAGGTAGACCCGTCTATTATTCAGGAAGTACGGAAAATAGATCGGGACATGCATTTGTTTGTGATGGATACGATTCCAACGGACTCTTGCATTTTAATTTTGGATGGGGAGGATATCAAGATGGATATTACAATTCAAATGCCCCATTAGAATATAAATATGGCCAAAGTATAGGCATAAATATAAAACCCAATGAAGGAGGAGAAAAAGTCAATAGATATTTTGTAAATAAGCTTTCGATTTCTAAAAATAAAGTATATAAAGATGAATGTTTTGTAGAAAAACATGATTTATACAACATAAGTATAGAAGATACCATTATATATAAAAATCAATATATGGCCTTATATGATCTTAACAATACAATGGTAACCCTACTTGATGAAAGTAATCATCCGTATAATTATAACAATAATTATTATACGCTAAACAGTACTATTAAAGCGGGGAAGTATCGTTTAAAAGTTGTGGAAAAGAAAGGAGAGGCGTATATACCTGTTAAAACGGCTCAAAATGTAGATGATACAAGTATAATTGAATTACTGGATGGTGTTAAATCGCATAATCTTAATTTATTAAATAATAAAAATCTTACGGCCAACATAAGACAAGCTAAACCTAAAGATTATCTTAGAGTAGAATTTTCATTTGAAAATAATCGATGTAAACCTTTTAATGGAAAAATAGTTTTAGCTTTGACTAATGAGAAGGATGAATTGCAATATATACTTAGAGAAAATTCAGTAAATAATTTCGGAGAAGGTCATTACTATGGATCATATATAATATCAGGTTACATACCAGATGATATAGTAAATGGAGCGTATCGAATCAGAATTTTTGCACGTGAAAATGATGGTCAAGAATGGCAATTCTTGGAAGGAGCAACCGTTAATTACCTTCCCCTAACCATTGTAAATGGCAAATTGGGAATAGAAGAGCTGAAAAATAAAACGAATGAATTTGTAATCTATCCTAATCCGGTTAAAGATATTTTATATATCAAATCTTATTCAGAACAACAAATTAAATCCATTTCAATTTTTGATTTATCAGGTAAAGAAGTATTGTGTAGCAATATAGATTCTTCTAATGAGGTAAATGTGAGTTCATTAAGTTCAGGGGCTTACATTATAAAAATTCAAACGTCTAAAGAAATAATGAAATATAAGTTTATTAAAAAATAATTCATAAAATTTAATATATAAATAAGCGTTTCCCAATAACCTAAAGGAAACGCTTTTTGCTATAAAAAACTATATAAATTTGTAATGAAAATGTTTGAAATTTTATTTATATCACTGCATTACTAATTAATAAATATCTCATTTAAAAAATCTGTATATTTGTCCTTATAGCATTTAAAAAATTGAAGTAGATTAATATAAATCTAAAGTAATAAGCCATGAATTTACATGAATATCAAGGAAAAGAAATACTTGCATCATTTGGAGTAAGAGTCCAAAGGGGAATAGTTGCTACTACACCGGAGAAAGCTGTAGAAGCAGCTAAAGAAATGAATGATCAAACAGGTACCAAATGGTGGGTGGTAAAAGCTCAGATTCATGCAGGAGGAAGAGGAAAAGGAGGAGGAGTTAAATTGGCAAAATCTTTGGATGAAGTTAAAGAAATCACCTCCGAAATCATAGGAATGAATCTAATCACTCCCCAAACACCTAAAAAAGGTAAGAAAGTTCATCAGGTATTTATTGCGGAAGATATGTATTATCCCGGAGAGGGTAAAATTGAAGAATTTTATATGTCTGTTTTATTAGACAGAGTGAAAGGAAAAAATGTAATTATATATTCTACAGAAGGAGGTATGGACATTGAAACGGTAGCAGAAAAAACTCCGTCACTTATATTTAATGAAGAAATAGACCCATCGGTTGGTTTACAAAATTTTCAAGCAAGAAAAATTGCTTTTAATCTCGGATTGTTCGGAGAGGCGTTTAAAAATATGGTAAAATTTGTGACTGCATTATATAAAGCTTATATAAAAAGCGATGCTACCTTATTCGAGATAAATCCAGTTTTAAAAACATCAGATAATCAAATTGCGGCAGTAGACGCAAAAGTTACCATTGATAGCAACGCTCTTTTCAGGCATCCAGAATATGTGAAATTAAGAGATATAAGAGAAGAAGATCCAACTGAAGTACTAGCAGGAGAGGCAGGATTAAATTTCGTAAAACTAGAAGGCAATGTAGGATGTATGGTAAACGGTGCCGGATTAGCTATGGCAACGATGGATATCATTAAACTTTCAGGAGGAGACCCGGCAAATTTTTTAGATGTTGGGGGAACTGCTGATGCTGAAAGAGTAGAAAAAGCATTTAGAATAATTTTAGCGGATGATAGAGTACAAGCGATACTCGTAAATATATTTGGAGGTATTGTTCGTTGCGATCGAGTAGCGCAAGGCATTTTAGATGCCTATAAAAATATGAGTGATTTTATAAAAGTTCCAATCATAGTACGATTACAGGGAACTAATGCAGAAATAGCTAAAAAAATGATTGATGAAAGTGGATTAAAAGTTATATCTGCTCTTACCTTAGAAGATGCGGCAAATGAGGTTACAAAAGCTTTAGCATAATCATAAAAATAAATAGTAAAAAAGGCTATCAATGGATAGCCTTTCTTTATTATTATTGTAAAGGAGTCAAAAAGGGATAAGTTAACCATTGAAAGCTATTGGAATTTGTTTTTTTGACATAGCCAATACCCGGATAAGGAAGATGATAACCAAAAACAAGGGTTTTATCCCTGCTTAAAGTATCAAGAACGGAAATACGTGTTTTAACTGCCAAATCAAAATTCCAGTCAAAAGATGTTCCCCATTCAGGATGTGGGAATAATAATACTCCATAATGAACTAAATCAGCAATATGGACCAATGATTCATTGTTGGAATAAATTGTTGAAATAATATGTCCCGGAGTGTGTCCCGGAGCTAATGAAAATGTAATGCAATTTAAAATGGTTTCCTTATCCTTGATAAATTTAATTTTCGATTTTATCGATTTTAATTTAGTACTGATTGCTTTAATACTTTCTTTTAATTCAGCTTCATTTCCTGATCGTTTAGACTTTGAAAAATCCTGTTTTTTACCCGTCCAGAAATCATATTCTTTTTTAGTTAAATAAATAGTGGCATTCGGAAAAACCGGTTTATTATCGGCAACTAATCCTCCAATATGATCTAAATGAGCATGAGTAATCACAATATCTGTAATTTGTTCCGGTTTAATACCGACCACAGATAGGGCGTTAAGCAATTTTCCACCATTACCATTAATCTCTCCCGTTCCGGTGTCAAATAAAATTAAATGGTTATCCTTTTTTAATAATAATACATTTAAGGCCAATTTTAATTTATCGGTAGGTAAATAATTGTCTAAAAGTATTTTATTAACATCTTCGGCTTTTGCTACAGGTGCTATTTCAGGTTGTACCGAGGGATTATAAAAGTAACCATCGGTAAGTAATACTCCTTGAATATCACCGATTTTCAAATTTTGGAATCCGGAATTATTAAAATTTTGAGCAGATGTAACCCCGGTAACAAAAAGGGTAAATACAATTAATTGATTTAAAAAGTTTTTCATATTTAAAGGTTTTTAAAGATTTCATTAGGAAGCTTTTAAAGTTAATATGGCTTTTTGTAAAATTAAGTTATTCGGAAAAGTTACCGGAAATCCATCATCGGTACGTAGCACAACATAGAAAGCCTTAATATCTTCAACAGTTGCGGTGATTGGATTATCTTTATCAATAATTTTTATAATGTCTCCTATCCGAAATGGAACTGTGAAATAGATGATAAAACCCGCAGTTACATTGCTTAATAATGACCATTGGGCAAAAAAGGCGACACCTACAATTGCAAAAAAAGAGGCAAATGTAGCAAATATCCATTCCGGAGTAACTCCCCATATGGTTATAAGAAGAACAAAGCCCAAAATATTAATTAATATACTTGAATATTTAATCACTACTCGTGTTCGTAATTCTTTAATATGGGTATGATTACCATATTTTAAAATTATTTTATTTATAATAAGTTTTAAAAAATATATCCCCATAATAACAATTATAGTAGCTATTAATTGAAGGTGATAATCTTTAAAAAATTTACTTAATAATTCCATTTTATATTATATCGTTTGTTTTGTTTGTAAATATTCTTTGTAAACTAGTTGTATGCTGTTGGAAAGGCATTTTTTTCTCAAAATAAAAAAATCAATACTACTTTTTTAGAAAAAAATGTTTAGCTTACTTTATATATACACATAAGTTTTAAGGCTCATTTAAAAAAAGAAATATTCTCCTAAGATGAAATGTCTTATTTACAATACATTATTTATTATTAATGATAAGTTCGGCATTATGGTATATAATTATTATGAACTCGTTAAAACGAAGGCAAATTTACAAACAAAATTCATCAATTTTTATTTAATTTAGAACTAATTTATCAGATTATAAAAATTTAATACCGGGATATGTTGAATTATATTATTTCATACGGTATTTTAATTATAAAATTTTACATTGTATTTTTGTACTACTTATGATTACTCAAGAAAATCTAAAAGAATTACAGACAAGGATAAACGATTTGTATGAATACTTAGAAATAGAAAAAAAGCAAGTAGAAATACAAAATGAAGAAGAAAAATCTGCAGATCCTTCATTTTGGGAAGATCCAAAAGAAGCAGAAAAAATATTAAAACAATTAAGAGCCAAAAAAAAATGGGTTGAAGAGTACCGGGAAATCCACGCACAATATGAAGACTTAGTGGTTTTATACGATTTTTTTAAATCAGGAGATGTTTCCGAAGATGAAATAAATTCTCATTATCAGACAGTTGTTACTTTGCTTGAAAATATAGAATTTAAAAATATGTTATCATCTGAAGGAGACGATTTAAACGCTGTGATACAAATAACAGCAGGAGCAGGTGGTACCGAAAGCTGTGATTGGGCGAGTATGCTCATGCGTATGTATATTATGTGGGCAGAAAAACATAATTTTAAAGTGAAAGAGCTTAATTATCAGGCTGGAGATGTAGCAGGTGTAAAAACTGTAACATTAGAGATTGAAGGAGACTATGCCTTTGGTTATTTAAAAGGAGAAAACGGAGTGCATCGATTGGTTCGAATTTCACCGTTCGATTCCAATGCAAAAAGACATACCTCTTTTGCTTCTGTGTATGTGTATCCTTTAGTAGATGAATCCATTGAGATTCAGATTAATCAAGCTTCGCTTTCATGGGATACGTTTCGTTCCAGTGGAGCCGGTGGACAAAATGTTAATAAAGTGGAAACAGGAGTTAGATTACGCTATAAATATAAAGATGATGACACAGCAGAAGAAAAAGAGATCATCATTGAAAATACAGAAAGTAGATCCCAACTACAAAATAAGGAAAAAGCATTGCAATTATTAAAATCACGCTTATTTGAAATTGAACTTGAAAAAAGAAATGCGAAACGCGATGAAATAGAGGCGGGTAAAATGAAGATAGAATGGGGAAGTCAGATAAGAAATTATGTAATGCAGCCCTATCGATTGATTAAAGATGTTCGAACAGGTACTGAAACTTCAGATGTTGACTCAGTTATGAATGGTAATATAGATGATTTTTTAAAGTCCTATTTAATGTTGATGGGACAGAGACCTCAATAAGATACGATAAAATAAAATTATTTATATTTGTTTTTAATAAAAATAAAAATATTTGATAAATTATGGGTATTATACTACTATTTGTTCTATTTATATTATTTTTTTTAGGCGCGCCTATATTTGTTGTAAAGCAACAAACATCAGTAATAATTGAAAGATTTGGAAAATTTAATTCCTCACGAAATGCTGGGATTAATTTTAAAGTTCCTTTCATAGATAAGATCGCAGGAAGAGTTAATTTAAAAATCCAGCAATTGGATGTAATGATTGAAACAAAAACAAAAGATAATGTATTTGTTCACCTTAAAGTTTCAGTCCAATATCATGTAGTTCAAACAGCTGTGTATGATGCATTTTACAAATTACAAAATCCATACGAACAAATCACTTCTTATGTTTTTGATGTAGTACGTGCTGAAGTTCCTAAATTACGGTTAGATGATGTATTTGAAAGAAAAGATGACATAGCAATTGCTGTTAAAAGTGAATTGCAAGAAGCGATGCAGAGCTATGGGCACAGCATTGTAAAAGCCTTAGTTACAGATATAGATCCGGATGAGCAAGTTAAACAAGCAATGAATCGTATAAATTCAGCAGAAAGAGAAAAGGTTGCTGCAGAATATGAAGCAGAAGCAGAGCGTATAAAAATTGTAGCTAAAGCCAAAGCAGAAGCAGAAAGTAAACAATTACAAGGAAAAGGTATTGCTGATCAAAGGAGAGAAATCGCACGAGGTTTAGAGGAATCAGTTAAAGTATTAAACGGAGTAAATATAAACTCACAAGAGGCCTCTTCTTTAATTGTAGTTACTCAACATTACGATACATTAAGCTCGATAGGAGCCAGTTCTCGATCTAATTTAATATTGCTGCCCAATAATCCGAGTGCAGCAAGTGATATGTTAACTAATACAATCACTTCTTTTGTAGCTTCACAAAAAGTTAGCGATCAATTAAATGATAAACGATCCATGTAATAAAATTAATTAAAGAATATAAAAAAGAGGCATTGATTTCCAATGCCTCTTTTTTATGAAAATATATTAGATATTTATCCAAAAATTATTTTTTAGTGGCCTCCTTAATATCATTTTTAGAATCCTCAGCAGCATTTTTCACACCTTCTTTAGCGTTATTAGCTGTTTCTTTGATATTATGGTTTTGATCGTTTGCTTCGTCCTTAACTTTATCAACAGTCTTGTCTAAGCTTTCTTTAGCTTCATGAGCTGTTTCTTTTATATGAGCGGTAGCAGAATCGGTAAAATTTCCAATTTTTTCACCTAAAGTCGCTGTATCTTTTGCAAGAGAATCAGCAGTTGAACTAGAGGCATCTACATGATTAACTTGTTTTTTTTCACAAGCAATAAAAGAAATAGAAGTAATAGTAGCAATAGTTAAGATGTTTAAAATTGTTTTTCTCATAACGATAAATTTTTAAATGATTTTTTTTGAAATTTAATTTATTTTTAGTTGCTCTCATCTAATGCTGAGCTGGGAGCAATTTCTTGCTGAGGTTGAGCATTCATGCCCGGGATAGCAGGATTGTTATTGTTCTTAAGGTTAGCAGAACTGTCTATAGGAGGAGCCGGCGCTATTTCTTGCTGAGGCTGAGCATTTAGTCCTTGCACGGAATTTATTTCATTAGTTTTATTTTTATGATTATTTTCACATGCAATGAAGGAGCTAGTTATACTAAGTAACGTGATGGCAGTAAATTTCAAAAAATTTTTATTCATCACTTAAGGTTTTTGTTAAGTTTTAAAAAAGTAAAAATTTACTTTCAGAAAAAAGGCTACAAAAAAGTTGTAACCTTTTGTGAATTTTGTTTAATTTAAACAAATTATTTTGCTTTTTCAGCTTCCTCAGCTTTAGGAGCAGCAGCTTCTTCAGCTTTAGGAGCTTCAGCTTTAACTGTGTCTGTTGCAGGAGCTTGAGTTTGAGGAGCTTCTTCAACCGCAGTAGAATCAACAGCTGGAGCAGCAGTTGCAGTAGAATCAGTTGTAGCAGCAGCATCACTACTAGCTTGTTTTTTATCACATGCGATGAAAGAAGTTGTTGCAATAACAGTTACAGCTGCAATGTTTAAGATTAGTTTTTTCATTTTTTAGTTTTTTTAATTATATATAATTTAAATTAGAGAAACAAATATAGGAGAGTTAAACTTTGTTGCAAGATTCAAATGCTTGTAATATTTTTGTAAAAACTGTTTTTTGGATTTTACAAAAAATATATACTGATTATCAGTGTGTTAAAATTATTTTACAAATGAAGGGTCAGGAAAAAATACTTTTTGAGCAATTAAAAAAGGAGGTTACCCAAACCTTTTTAGAAGATTTTCCTACCTTAAATCCTGACATTTCAAAATGGAAAGGATTAGACATTATATATTTTCAAGAACATTTAAGACAGAAAGTTAGAGGAAACGTTAGCGAAAAATGGTTCTATACCTATTTTAAATCTTCATTTGAAAAATTACCCAGAATTGATATGCTCAATTTATTAACTCAATATTGTGGATATAAGAGAGGATGGACAGAATTTCAGGAAAAATATCAATCTAAAATATCTCAAGACAATCTAACTTCACATGTGACGAATGAGCCATTGATAAACAAAACCGTTGGCGATGATAAAAAAAAATTTTTAGAAAATGTAGAGGTAAAAACTAATGGTTATGATGATGAAACTATACAAACAGAATCTTTAGGCATAAATGTATCTAAAAATAAAAATCATTCGTTTGGCATTAAAAAATTAATATATATACTGTTAGGATTGATCACATTATTAGTTGTAGTTTTTTCAGTAGATAAATATTACGAATATAGAAATACCTTCAAGTTTTGTTTTTATGATGCCGATAGAAGCTCTTTAATAAAATCCAAATTAGAAATAATTATCCAAAAAAATGGAGTATCTCCTGAATATTATACTGTTACTAACGGTTGTTTTACCTATCGATCATCAACAGACACTCTCAAAATGACTATTAGCTCACCGATGTATAAAAAGGAATCTTTTGTAGTCGGACTTAAAGAAATAAGAGATAAGGGAGAAGAGAATAATAGAAACTTCAAATTGAGACCTGATGATTATGCTATCATGTTATATTATTATTCAACAGGTGTAAACGATGCAGATGAAAATAAAAAATCGCAATTAATAAAACAAAGAAAAGAAGAATTAAATAAACTAATCGCTGATGATGCACTTATTTATCAAGTATACGATAATGAATTATTTGGTGTTGAAGTGCTGGATAAGAAAAAATACATTGACTTTATGACTACTCCTACTACCTCACTCAAAAATTATATTCTGATTAACAGTCAGATTAATAAGAACAAAAAAATAGATTTAATTAAATTCAAAATACAAAAAAATGAAAAATAAGCATATAATTCAAATTATTATAGTTTTTCTGATAATAGGTTTTGTAGCTTGTAAGAAGGAAAAGTATTACGAAGGAGAAAAAGATCCCATTAAAATAAAAGAATATAACAACAAAAATTATTATGCTTCTGAAAAAATGGATTCATTGGCAGTAATATCACATATAACAGAACAAAAGTTACAAGAAGTTTATGATTTAGCTATTTTAGCAACCGAAAATAAATCAAACAAAGATATTGATACTCTTATAGTTTCACAATTAAAAGGATATTTTCCTAAAAAAGACACGGTGTATGTGAGTAAAATTGTGAATAATTTGGATTCTTTAAAGGTAAAATATGTTACAATTGAACTTGAAAAGAAAAAATCAGATACCACTACTATTCTAAATGATTCAATAGGAGTAGTACATTATAAGGTTCATTATTATAATAATAAGAAAAAATATTTCTCTACTCAGAGATCCCAAGCAAATTATATTTTAAAAAAGAATCCGGAAAAATTTAAATCGGAATTTAAATTTTACTTTACCTCAATTGGAAAAACCGAATAATAATTGGGAGTTATAATATAATCCAAAGGTATATCCGATCTTGAAATATCGTTAATTGAATCCAAGGGTTCAAAAAAAGAAAGTCCAACTTTAGTAGAAGAAAGGTGGTTTTTAAGGAAGTTGTCATAATATCCTTTACCATATCCTACGCGGTTTCCTAAAATATCATAAGCCAATAAAGGAGTAAATATGCAATCTATATTCTTAATTTGTATATTATCTTGATCTGTCGGTTCAGGGATTCCCCACAAATTTTTTTCAAGTTTAGTTTCAGGAGTAAGTTCAAAATGTAATAAAGAATTATGATGGACTTTGGAGCAATAAACCTTTTTTTGATTAGCCCACAAATAATTTAGTATGAAAGAAGTATCAACCTCCTTTTTGTCAGAAATGGTTAAGAAAATATGGTAAGAATTGTAGTCGGACAAAATGGATTTTTTCCACTGTAAAAAAATTTGCTCAGATTTAGATAATACCTGCTTTTTCGTAAGCAAAGATCTTAACATTAGAAAATTCTTACGAGCCTCTTTTTTTAACATGAATCATATTTTTTTTACAGAAATAATTTTAACAGGACAGGCTTTAGCCGCTTTATCTGCAGCCTCAAAACAATTGTTATCAGGATTTTTTAAAGTGAAAAAACCCTTTTTTTCAGTAGACCTTAGTAAAACAGATTTTCCATCTTTTTTAGACATGCGGAAATTTTCAGGATCAAACTCCGAACAATAATTGCATCCTATGCATTTATCTCTTTGCAATGTAATGATTACCATATTTTAATTAAAAATTCGAAAATCTACGCTTTAACAACTTTATATAATTTATCGGACGGACGTATTTTAAAACCAATAGGTAAAGTAAGTATATCTCCCTTTTTAGCTTCCTGAGCGGGTATATCATCGACCATCATCGAAGAAACTTCAGCTTCTTGTGAACCGGTAGTAGGTCCCTGAATTAATATTTTATCACCAACATTTAAACTATAAGCCTCAATCTCAAATTCACCAATTTTAGTTTTCGGGTAAAAATGTCGACCTTTTCCAATATAAACCTTTTTTTGTGTAGCATTAGATCCCGGATTATCAGACCATTCCCCTAATTTTTGCCCAAGATAATAACCGCTCCAAAATCCTCGGTTATAAACAGTTTCTAACTTTTTCATCCATTCGGCTACTGCTTCTTTAGTAAAAGATCCGGAAGCAATGGCATCAATGGCTTCACGATAGCATTTAGTTACAGTAGCTACGTATTCCGGCGCCCTTCCTCTACCTTCTATTTTCAATACTTTTACCCCGGAATCAATAACTTGATCAAGAAAATCAATTGTACATAAATCTTTAGGGGACATCATATATTCATTATCGATTTCAATCTCAAAACCGGATTCTTGATCGATAACGGTGTATTTTTTTCTGCAATTTTGCTTACAAGCTCCTCGATTAGCAGAAGAATTATGAGAATGTAGACTCAAATAACATTTCCCCGATACAGCCATGCACAAAGCGCCATGTCCAAAAATTTCAATTTCAACTAATTTTCCACCCGGGCCTTTAATTTGTTCTTTATTAATTTGAGAAGTGATCTTTTTAACTTGACTTAAGCTCAATTCTCTGCTTAAAACCATAGTATCGGCAAATAAAGAATAAAATTTTACCGTTTCAATGTTGGTAATATTTATTTGGGTTGAAATATGAACTTCCATTCCAATTTGTCTCGCATAAGCAATAACCGCTTGATCCATGGCAATAACTGCTGTTATGGAAGCAGATTTTGCTCGATCCAAGACAGTTTTTATTATGGATAAATCGTGATCATAAATAATTGTGTTCAAGGTCAAGTAGGTTCGTACCCCTTTTTGAGAACATCTTTTGGAAATTTCTTCCAAATCGTCTAAAGTAAAATTAACAGATGAACGCGCACGCATATTTAATTGCTCGACTCCAAAATAAATTGAATCTGCACCATTATCCAAAGCTGCTTGCAATGATTCAAAATTACCTGCCGGACACATCAATTCTATCTTTCCACTTTCTGTCATTACTGAATTAAAATTTTACGCAAAAATAATAAATATAACCTATATAAAAAGAAGCCTTTATTTAGGTTGGTAAACCATGATTAAAACCTTTCAATATTTCCCAGTTAATTTTAGCCTGTTAAATATTTATTAACGCATAATATCATCTTAGAGAAAACCGTATCTTTGTAAAGAAATTGATATAATGATAAGGAAAATAGCAATATTCCCACTAGTTGTATTAATACGCTTTTATCAGATCGCTATATCTCCTTGGATGGGAAATAATTGCAGGTTTACTCCCACCTGTTCCGCATATATGTTGGAAGCATTAAAAATTCATGGACTGTTCTATGGATTTTGGTTGGGAAGTAAACGTATTTTTCGTTGTCATCCTTGGGGAGGAGAGGGGTACGATCCGGTGCCACATAAAAAACATAATTAAAACTAGATGAATCAACTTTTATATATTACTTGGGATCCGAGTTTAGGTATACATATAGGCAGCTTTACCTTAAGATACTACAGCTTGATGTATGTTATTGCTTTTGGCTTAGGTTTTTATCTCATGGAATTTATTTTTAAAAAAGATAAGGAAGATAAAAAATTATTAGATCCCTTGTTCATCTATATGTTTTTGGCCGTAATAATTGGAGCTAGATTGGGGCATGTGCTTTTTTATCAAAAACAATTATTTATACAAGATCCATTAGCAGTTTTCTTACCCATACGAACTAAACCTCATTTTGAATTTACAGGCTATTCAGGATTAGCCAGTCATGGAGCTGCTATAGGAATTCTAATTTCTTTATATCTATTTACAAGAAAATATTTAAAACGAACTTTTTATTGGATATTAGACAGAATAGTTATTCCGGTTTCCATAGGAGGAATGTTTATACGTTTTGGAAATTTTTTTAATTCGGAAATTATTGGAAAGCCTTCTTCACTTCCATGGGCTGTACTTTTTATTCAACAGGATACCGATGAATACGGAAGTATTGTTCCACGCCATCCCTCTCAATTATATGAAGCCTTTGGCTATTTACTTTTGTTTATATCCCTTATGTTTATCTATTTAAAAACCGATAAAAAGAAATATTCGGGTTGGATATTTGGATATTTTTTAATTGTACTTTTCGGTATCAGGTTTATCGTAGAATTTTTTAAGGAACCACAGGGAGAAGAATATATTAATTGGCTGGGATTAAATACCGGACAATGGTTAAGTGTACCCTTTATTATCGCAGGAATTTGCATACTAGTTACCGCAAAAAATAGGATTTATACATCAAAAGCAATATAAAATGAAAAATCTAATAACAAAACTAATACTATGTTTGCTGATTGTTATAAGTATAGTGGGTTGTAAAGATCCTAAGAATATAAGTATTAGTACCAATTTCGATAAATTAGATGATAAACCCTTACACATAGGAGATAAATTACCTTTAGAATTTAATACACAAGATGGAATTATTGATTCGTATAGTATTAAATTGAATGATCAAACATACGATAAAAAAAATATTACTTTAAATGAATCCAATGCTAAGTTGGGAACAAATTATATAGTACTCACAATCAATTATAATGGAAAATATAAAAAAGAAATTGATGCAACTTTTACCGTGTTTCCAAACGAAAAAGAAAAGGATCTACATTATAAATTGATTCAAGAATTTCCGCACAATCCTGAATTATTTACACAAGGATTTACCTATAAAGACGGATGGATTACGGAAAGTTCAGGACTTTATGGGAAATCATTATTAGTTAAATATAAATTAGGTTCAACTTCTTACTCTCAAAGCGTTAAAATAGACCCTAAATTTTTCGCAGAAGGGTTTGCCTTGCTAAATGAGAAATTATATTTACTTACTTGGAGAGAAAAAAAAGGATTCATTTACAATGCATCAGATTTTAAACTTTTAAAAGAATTCAACTATCCGGGTACTTTATATGAAGGTTGGGGAGCAACAACCATAGGAGATGAAATGGTTGTTTCTGACGGGTCTTCTGAATTAAAGTTTTATGATAAAGATTTTAATTTAAAAAAGAGTATTTCAGTGATTGGTTATGAAAATATTTATTCTAGGATTAATGAATTGGAGTACGCTAACGGATATATTTATGCCAATGTTTTCGATGAACCAATCATTTTAAAAATTGATCCTAGTACAGGAATTGTGGTTGCTAAAGCAGATTTTTCGGATTTAGTTAAAATGAACCAAACCAATGAGGAGGCTGTTTTGAATGGGATTGCCTATGTTGATGGAGATACTTTCTTAATTACTGGAAAACTATGGTCTAAAATTTATAAAGTTGAATTTACGAAGTAAGTAAAATGATTTTTCTAGTGAATCGTGATTATAGCTAAAATATAATTTTAGAAAAAAAACACCATTTCCATTCTCTATATACATTAACTTAAGGGATCGTTTAATTTACATGTTTTTCAGCATGATAAGATGAGCGAACTAGCGGGCTGCTTTCAATATGTCTGAAATTTCCTAAACTTTTAGCGTAATCTTCATAATCTTTAAACTGTTCCAACGAAATAAATTCCTTTACAGGAAGATGCTTTTTACTAGGTTGTAAATATTGACCGATCGTGATTACATCAACTTGGGCGTCATGTATTTCTCTAATAGATTCATAAACTTCAGAAGGTTTTTCTCCAAGACCTAGCATAATTCCTGTTTTCGTTCTTCGTTGCCCTTGTTCTTTCATATATCGGAGAACTTCCAAACTTCGATCATATTTTGCCTGTATACGTACTTCACGGGTTAATCGTCTAACCGTTTCCATATTATGGGATATGACATCAGGAGCAGCTTCCAGAATTCTATTTATATGCCTGTGAATTCCTTGGAAATCAGGTATTAAGGTTTCCATGGTTGTGTTGGGACTAATTCTGCGTACCGCTTTTATGGTTTCTGCCCAAATAATAGATCCCATATCTTTAAGATCATCACGGTCAACGGAAGTTAATACCGCATGTTTAATTTTCATTAATTTAATAGAACGCGCAACTTTTTCGGGTTCCTCCCAATCAATTTCAGAGGGGCGCCCTGTTTTAACACCACAAAACCCACAACTTCTGGTACAGATATTACCCAAAATCATAAATGTCGCAGTGCCTTCACCCCAACATTCTCCCATATTTGGACAGCTTCCACTTTGGCAAATCGTATTAAGCTTATATTTATCTACAATTCCCCTAAGTTCTTTATAATTCTTACCGGAAGGCAGCTTAACCCGAATCCATTTAGGTTTTGTTATTGTTGACGAGTCCATAAAACAAATTTATATCGTACAAAGTTAGTAACTTTATTACGGATAATTATTTAAGCTATAAATATAAAAAAAATATAATTATATAATTATACTGCTATAAATATATAAAATTAGGAGTTTTAATATAAATTTTAACGATTTATTAGCAGCACAATTAGAATAAAATAGTGAACTTTGCAGCTAGCTAATTTTTAGAAAGCATGGAGTATACATCGACTTCCGAAGATATAAAAATTATTATTGAAAAAGTACGGGAAAAAAGCAAAGATTTTAGTTTACTAAGTAAAGAAATAAATCAGGTGATCGTTGGTCAAAAATACATGATTAACCGCCTGTTAATTGGTTTATTAAGTAACGGTCATGTTTTATTGGAAGGTGTTCCCGGATTAGCAAAGACTTTGGCAATAAAAACACTTGCAGAGGCTCTTGATGGAGAGTTTTCTCGAATTCAATTTACGCCTGATTTATTACCTGCGGATGTTTTAGGAACCTTAATATATAATATGAAAGAAAACGATTTTTCTATTAAAAAGGGGCCTATCTTTGCTAACTTTATTTTGGCAGATGAAATTAATCGTTCTCCGGCTAAGGTTCAATCAGCTCTGTTGGAAGCCATGCAGGAAAAACAGGTAACCATTGGAGATGAAACATTTAAATTGAAAGAACCTTTCTTGGTTTTGGCAACACAAAACCCTATAGATCAAGAAGGAACTTATCCACTCCCTGAAGCTCAAGTCGATAGATTTATGTTAAAATGCGTTGTTTCTTATCCTGATTTTGAACAAGAAAGAACAATCCTTAGACAAAATATTTCAGGAGAAAAACATGAGGTTAAGAAAATTATCACTTTAGAAAAGATATTTGAGGCGAGGGAGTTGGTGAAAGAAATTTACATGGATGAAAAGATTGAAAGTTATATCCTAAATGTGATATTTGCTACCCGTTATCCTGAAAAATATAATATGCCAAATCTTAAACCTTACATACTTTTCGGCTCTTCACCTAGAGGTAGCATAAGTATGGCATTGGCGGCAAAAGCAAATGCTTTTCTAAACCAAAGAGGATTTGTAGTACCGGAAGATGTTAAATCCGTTGCCAAAGATGTCCTTCGTCATCGCGTCGGAATAACCTATGAGGCAGAAGCAGAAAATATAACTTCCGAGGATATTATTGATCAAATTCTCAGTTCAGTAAAAGCTCCGTAGTATTATAAAAAATAAAAAAATTGACGACAGAAGAACTTCTAAAAAAGGTAAGGCTTATTGAGCTAAAGTCTAAAAGAAGAATTAATTCAATATTCTTAGGGGAATATCACAGTTCTTTTAAGGGCATAGGAATGACATTTTCAGAAGTTCGTCAATACCAATTTGGAGACGATGTCAGAAAAATTGATTGGAATAAAACAGCCCGTTTTAATGAACCTTTTGTAAAAATATTTGAAGAGGAAAGAGAAATGGTATCTATGATTTTAATAGATATTAGCGCCTCGATGAATTTTGGAACCAAAAAACAATTAAAAAAAGAATTGGTTGCTGAAATAGGAGCAACTCTTGCTCTTTCTGCCATTAAAAATAATGATAAGGTAGGGTTGGTTTTATTTTCGGATAAAATTGATTGTTTTATTGCTCCCAAAAAAGGAAATGCTCACATTGTAAGAATCATAAAAACGATTTTAGAAGCAGAGCCTAAACATACTAAAACAGATTTATCGGTAGTTTTTGATTTTATTATAAAAACTATAAAAAGAAAATCTACCATTTTTCTTATATCTGATTTTGATGTCACCTATTTTGAAAGAAATTTACGGATATTGACTAAAAAGCATGATATTACAGGGATTCGAGTTTACGATCGTTGGGAGAAAATATTTCCCGATATGGGCTTAATTTATCTTGAAGATTTAGAGACAGGAAAATTGCAATGGGTAGATACTTCTTCAAAAACTGTTCGAGATAAATATTCAGCATATTATCAGCGATTAACTACTACAACAGAAAATGCATTTATTAAAAATGGTGCCGGTTTTGTAAATATTCCTTCCGAAGGTGATTATATAAAAATATTGTTTAATTATTTTAGAGGACATCATTAATTGTGAAGTTTAAAATTTTCATAGTATATTTTTTTATAGCAGTAATACTTATTCGTGCACAAATCCCTGTTTCCAAAATTTCAACAGATAATATAAAATTTGGAGAACCTATTGTTTTAAAAATAACAGTTAAAACCGGTCAAAAGGATACCATAATTTTTCCAACGATTACAGATACACTCAGTGAAAAATTTGAAGTTTTAAGACAAAAAAAAGATACGCTAAGAAAAAACAATTCTATTTTTATAAGTGACAGTATAATTTTTTCAGCTTATGAAGAAGGAACTTTTTCGGTTCCGCCTCAAAGAATTTTAGTCAATTCAAAAGAATATTTTACTCCTTCCTATAAAGTCACGGTAGCTCCTGTTGTTACGGATAGCGTAAAAACTCCTTTATTCGATATTAAAAGTATTGTACAGATTCCTAAAAATGTATGGGATTATATACAGCCTTACCTAGGGTATGTACTAATATTACTTGTAATCCTAGTATGTGTAATCATCTATTTGATAAGAAGAAAGAATAAAAAATCGGAAACCCATAAAAGCGAACCGGATGTATTAGCCATTAAAAGATTGAAAAAGCTCAAGAAGTCTAATTACATAGCTAAAGATTTATATAAAAAATATTATTCAGAATTAACGTCCATAATAAAAGAATATATGGAAGCTCGTTGGAATTTTCCGGCAACCAAACTTTTATCTGATGATTTGTTGGAGTATTTAAAAAAAGAAAAATGGATAGATGAAAATGAAATTGAAAATCTGAGCGGTATTTTCAAAACTTCAGACTTGGCAAAGTTTGCGAAATATAAACCAACTCCGGAAGAAACGAAATTACATATGGAAAAGGCAATTAATTTCATAAATCTTACTAAAACAGATTCACCTAAAATAAAGCTGCAAGATGAATCATAATATACTGTTTGGTTATCCTTGGATGTTGCTTCTTTTACTGGTAATACCCATTTTTATATATTTAAAATTTAGAACGAAAGTTAAGACAAAGGCGGTATTGATACCGAATGTCTCTGCTTTTAAATCGGAAAAAAATTATAAAACATATTTAAGGCCTTTATTATTTTGGATACGTTTGCTTATCCTAGCATTATTAATATTTGCCATGGCAAGACCTAAAGTTATAGGCACCTCGCAAGTTTACCAGAGCGATAAGGGGATAGATATCATGCTGACTGTTGATGTTTCTTTAAGTATGTTAGCAAAGGATTTGAATCCGGATAGATTATCAGCACTTAAAAAAGTAGCGCAGAAATTTGCATTAGAAAGATATGTTGACCGAATCGGGTTAATTGCTTATTCCGGAGAAGCACTTACTATGGTTCCTCTTACGGTAGACAGAAAAATTCTTATTCAACAAATTGAAAATCTAAGAACGCAGACACTTGAAGGAGGAACGGCTATAGGGGTGGGCTTAGCTACAGCTGTCAATCATCTTAAAAAAAGTAAGGCAAAAAGTAAAGTAGTTATTTTAATGACAGACGGAGTAAATAATGACGGATATGTAGAGCCAATTGTTGCAGCAGATATTGCAGCTGCTGAAGGGATTAAAGTCTATACCATAGGTATCGGTACTAATGGCTACGCATTATTTCCTACTCAAATAGACCGCTTAACCGGAAAAATTTATTTTGAAAAACAAAAAGTGGAAATTGATGAAGATTTATTAAAGAAAATAGCCCAAAAAACAGGCGGAGCCTATTTTAGAGCTACTGATGTGGAAAGTCTTCAAAATATTTACAATAGAATAAATAAATTAGAAAAATCAGATATAAATGATTTAAAATATTATAATTATAAAGAGAAATATAGAATATTTCTATTTCCTGCATTAATACTTTTGTTACTAGAATTATTCTTAAGAGGCTTTGTAGTTAGAAGTATAAATTAAAAAGATATTATGAATTGGCAGTTTGAGAAAATATCATATTTTTATTTATTGTTATTCATACCCTTTCTATTATGGAGATTACTATATCTCATAAAATGGAAAAAGTCCAAAATAAATCAATTTGCTGAACCAAGTTTTCAAAAAATGATTTTTGGAAAGGTAAATTATTCAAAATTTATTTTAAGTAATATAGGAATAATTATAGCCTATATCCTGATGATTTTAGGATTAGCTAACTTTTTAGGAGGAACAGAGAAAAAAGAAGTAAAGAGTGAAGGAATTGATTTGGTTTTTGTAATAGATGTCTCCAAATCCATGAATGCAGAAGATATAGCTCCTTCAAGATTGGAAAAAGCCAAAAAAATTGTTTGTGATTTTTTATCTAAACTAGGGGGGGATCGAGTAGGAATAGTAGCATTTGCAGGAAATTCCTATCCCATTATGCCTTTATCCAGTGATTATAGCGTTGCTCAGCTCTACTTAAATGGTATTGATACTAATCTTATTACAACCCAGGGAACAAATATAGCAGATGCCGTTTTAAAAGCTTCCACTCTTTTATCTCAAACCTCCAATACATCCAAAGTAATTTTTATAATATCTGATGGAGAAGCCCACGAAGGAGACGTTAAACGGGCAATAAATACGGCAAAGAAAAATAAAATTTCCATATTTTCCGTAGGGGTAGGTACAACTCAAGGAGCCCCCATTCCTTTATTTTATGAAGGTAAATATTCAGAATACAAAAAAGATGATAATGGGGATATTGTATTAACGAAATTGCAAGAAAGTACATTAAAACAATTGGCAGCAGGAACCGGAGGTAAATATTTCTATGGCGGTCATAATACAAAAGATGTTGTTAATAAGCTATTTAAATCCATGTCCACCTTAGACAAAACTAACCAATCCGTAAGTATTAATTACGACACAAAACAGTATTTTCATTATTTTATAGGAGCCGCATTTTTAGTTATTTTTATTGTTTCTTTAACAAATTATAGGAGAGATTTTATGATTTAATCTTAGTATCTTTGTTAAAATGTATTTAAAAAATAAATATTTAGTTATAATTTTTATTTCACTAATAAATATTTTTCAAGCTCAGACGAAAGCATCAAGAAAGCATTTATTAGAGGGTAATAATAAATATTTGGCTGAATCTTATAAAGATGCAGCAGCTAATTATTTATATTCGATACAAGACGGAGAAGATTCATATAGATCTAATTACAATTTAGGAAATGCCATGTATAAACTAAAAAAATATGATGACGCATTGATTCAATATGAAAAATCACTCCAATTGGCAGCAAATCAGTCGGAAAAAGCCAATGCTTTATTCAATATGGGAAACAGCTATTTTCAAAAAGGAGAATATGAAAGAGCAGCCGAAGCGTTTAAAAATACTTTGAAATTAAATCCGAAAGATGATAAGGCGAGGTATAATTATACGATGTCAAAACAAAAAGTAAAAGAAGCTCAACAAAAACATGAGGAGCAAAATTCCAAAGATCAAGATAAGAACCAAGGAGATAAAGAAGATAAAAAGGATAATTCTCAGCAAAATGGAAATGATCTACTGAATTCATCCAATGCTAAAGAAGATAAAACTGATAATTCAACCGATAAAAAAGATAAAGATAATTCTTTAAATAATAAAGAAACACAGCCCAATAAAAATGAAAAAAATTCAATAAACAATCAGAAATCACAAGCTGATACAAATAATGCTAATCTGTCAGATGCCTCTAATCAACATTATGAAAATATTTTAGGAGCAATGGAAGAACAAGAAAAAAGAGCGCATCAAAAGATTATTAATAAAAGAGCTAATTCAAATCAAGGACAAAGTAGCAAAGATTGGTGATGAAGAAATATGTAATACTCTTTTTACTTATCTTTTTAAGCGGAATTTGGGCAAAAGCTCAGGTTTCTTTTCAACTCATACCCCAAAAAAATGAGGTAGGAGTCAATGAGCCTGTACGCCTACAATTTTTACTTTCCATTAAAAATGAAGAAATTAAAAATATGGGGCGTTTAAAATTACCTTCTTTTTCTAATACGCAGGTAATTGGCAGGCAGGTAATTCAGAACCAAGGCTTTGATGATGAAGGGAACAGTGTTTTCGAATATGGAATTGAAATTATATTAAGAGCTGTTAAAAAAGTGAATATCCGTATAGATGCCGCACAAATAACTGTTAATAATAGGAAATATGAGACCAAGCCCACCGTAATAACTGTGTCAGGAAATTCTAGTGGAAGTGAAGATGACACAGCTTTTAATTCAAAATTGGGTGAAGTATTTCTTAAATTTAAAGTATCAGAAAAGAATCCGTATCAAAATGAAGGGGTAGTTGCTAATTTAAAATTTTATACTCGAAGGATTGAATTACTCAATAGTATGACCAATCTGGTTTCTCCGGATTGGCAGGGGGTATTTGTACAGCCGGTAAAAGAAAGAAGCCATACCTACGAACAGGAAATAATTAATGGAGAATCCTATTTTTCAAGAGTTATAGGGACTTATGTTATGTTTCCAACTCAATCGGGAACCCTTGTCATAAATCCGTTTACCTTAACATTAACAATTCCGGATGGATTTTTTGATGAACACGATTTAAATATAAAATCTGCACCGGTTACATTACAAGTTAAGAGACTTCCTGATAATGCTCCAAAAGATTTTCATGGGCTGGTAGGTCAATTTACTATGAGAGCTTCAGCAAACAAAAAAGATTTACAAGCAGAAGAAGCAGTAACTGTAAATGTAGAAATAAATGGTAAGGGAAATCTTACGCTTCTTAAATCCCCCGGACTTCTAATGTCTGATGATATAGAACAATATACCCCTAAAAGTAAATTTGATTCAGAGGCAACCGTACAAGGGATAAAAGGAAAATTAAATACATCTACCATATTAGTTCCTCAAAAAGAAGGTACTTACAATATAAATGTAGAATCAATTAGCTATTTTGATCCCATAGATGAGAAATATAAAAGTTTAATTGTACAACCAATTCCCATTAAAGTATCAGGAAATACTTTAGCAAAAAATGATGAAAAAACCGGTACAGTCATCAAAAAGGACACAAGTGATGTCAACCAATATGATCCCAAATCTGCTATTAAAAATAAGGTCACCGAAGTATTGAAAAGAGACCATAACAGCTTAGGAAAAATATTGATAATTATATTATTTACAGGAGTTATATCAATTATAGTTATTCTGGTAATTTGTATATTAATAATAAAAAGAAATAAAAAAAATAAGCTAAAAAAACAAGAAGAAGAACAATCGTTTGATTCATTAAATAAAGAAAAAAAATTTACATCACGTAATTTACCTTATACAAGCTCTAACATTACTAATGATTTTAAAAATGAATTATCACAATTAAATCATTTAGCACAAGAAGGAACAGATAAAAAAGAATTTTACATTCTTTTGGAAAAGACTTTGATAGAAGCAGCAAAACAATATTTAAATTTAGAAAAAGATAGTTTTGTTTCTACTTCAGACTTAGAAGATGAATTAGCTCAGAGATTAGGAGATGAAATTTCAGAAGAATGGAAGAATATGGTTATTCAATCTCAAATTGAACGATATTCAAGCGTAACAGAACAAGAATCCCTAGAATCTGTGTATACAAAAGCTAAAGACTTAATTAAGAAATTAAATATAAAAAAATAGAGCGCCTAAAAACTTTTTAGGAAATTTAATTAACAAAATTCTTTAAAAATATAATTTTACTATGCCTTTACATTTTTCTATCCAGGAAATAGCAAGTTGTTTTATGGTTTTATTTGCCATTATAGATATTTTTGGCAGTGTTCCCGTAATAGTAAGCATAAAAAGTAAAGTCGGTTATCTTCAGGCTAAAAAAACAACATTGGTAGCTTGTGCAATCATGATATCCTTTTTGTTCGTTGGTGATAAATTACTAAAACTTATAGGAATTGATGTATATTCATTTGCTGTAGCAGGTGCTTTAGTTTTATTTGTTATTGCACTGGAAATGATTTTGGGCATTGAAATTAATAAAATCGATGAGCCGCATTCTGCTTCCATAATTCCTTTAGCATTTCCATTAATAGCAGGAGCAGGAGCTTTAACCGCCGTATTGGCTTTAAAAGCAGAATATCATACGGAAAATATAATCATAGCCATACTCCTTAATATGGTAGTCGTATATTTAGTATTAAGATATTCGGGTAAATTAGAACAAATTTTAGGACAAGGAGTAATTTCAATTATGAAAAAAGTTTTCGGTATTATCTTATTAGCTATTTCCATTAAGTTATTTACTGCAAACATAACCTCTTTGTTAGAAAAAGTATCTCCTTAAAAAATAAGATCTCATTTTGTATATTTGTAAAAATATAAAGATGAAATATTTTTTAAATCTTACTCTTTTAGCTTTTGTCCTCTTAATAATTTTTAATGCAACGCGAATTAATTATAGTTACGGGATAACTACCGATCCAAACGATAAATATTTTTATTCAATTTTATTTGCTATTGTAGGCATTTTAATAGTATTCATAATAAAAGGACTAAAAAAATTATCCCAAACCAAATAAATTAATCTGAAAATTTAATTTTTTCAAGCAATTTCAAATAACAGCTCTCCAATTCTTTATAGGCAGGTATTTTTTTGTCTTTACCATTATAGACAATCATTAGTAAATGAGATGTTGTAAAAGTGTTGTTTAGCTCATTTTTATGCAAGCGGAAACATTCACGCAAAAGTCTTTTTACCCGATTTCTATCCACTGCATGTTTAAAAATTTTTTTAGAAACGGACACTCCAACCTTATGGGTTTCCAAAAATTCAGGAGAAGGACAATAAACCATAGCTAAAGGATATTTTTTATTCCACGTCCCTTTTTCAAACAAATATTTAATAAGCTTATATCCTTTTAAATGTTCTTCTTTCGTATACTTTTGGTTCATATAATATGCATTTCATCACAATACCATTCCCAAAGATGATATTATTGAGACTTTTGATTACATAAAATTTCAAGAAATGTTTTGTCAAAGATAGGGCATTTGTAATAATCATAAACATTAATTAATTTTGTATAACAATAAAAACTAATATAAAATATGTATCCAGAAGAAATGGTTGCGCCAATGAAAGCGCAATTAACAAATAAAGGTTTTGAAGATTTAAACACATCAGAAAAAGTAGAAGAAGCATTAAAAAGACCCGGTACAACCTTATTAATAATTAATTCCGTTTGTGGATGTGCTGCCGGAGGAGCTCGTCCCGGAGTAATATTATCTGTAGAAGGCGAAGGAAAAAAACCGGATCATTTAACTACTTCATTTGCAGGATTTGATGTGGATGCAGTTAAAACCGCTAGAGAACATCTTGCCCCTTTTCCACCTTCATCTCCGTCCATAGCACTTTTTAAAGATGGAGAATTGGTTCATTTTCTAGAAAGACATCATATTGAAGGTCATTCTCCTGAAATAATTGCTGAAAATTTAAAACAAGCATACGCTGAATTTTGCTAACATGTCTTTAAACGAAGAACAAATACAATCTCTGTCAGAAAAAATCGTTGAAAAATTAAAAACGGTTTACGATCCTGAAATTCCCGTGGATGTTTATGAACTAGGATTGATTTATGATATTCAGATTAGTACAGAAGGAGACGTGGAAATATTGATGACCTTGACAACCCCTAATTGTCCCGTGGCAGAAACATTACCCATGGAAGTAGAAGAAAAAATCAGTGCTATAGATGAAGTAAAAGAAGTAAATGTAAAAATTACTTTCGAACCAACTTGGGATAAAGATATGATGAGCGAAGAAGCTAAATTTAATTTAGGACTTTTATAGCATCATAAGACAAAAGCTAAGTAACTAAACTCTAGTAAGTAAATGATAGTAAAGGACAGATCAAATTATATTAATCTGTCCTTTTTTCCTAAATTTAAAAAGTAGTGGAATTGAATAAATTTAAGTGATAATAGAAAAGTGAAATTTGAGATTATGTTGAAATTGAAGCAAATGGTTAAAAAATTTATACAACTTTAACTCAATAAATACTATCATCTCAATTCACCGGTAAATAATTACATTTGTTAAATATAAGATTGATCTCATGAGATTATTTATAGGAGAGATATATCCGAATGAAGTGCAACTAAGGGAAGAAGAAGAACACCATATAGTAAGAGTGTTGCGATTGAAAGAAGGAGATATGGTCTATGTGACCAATGGAAAAGGAGCATTAATAAAAGGACAATTACAAATAACAGGAAAGAAAGTTAAGGTTCAAATAATTGAAACTTTTCCCCATTCAAATAGTGGGCAAAATGGATTACATATTGCTATTGCTCCAACTAAAAATATAGACAGATTTGAGTTTTTTGTAGAAAAAGCAGTTGAATTAGGAGTATCTAAAATTACTCCACTTTTATGTACTAATTCAGAGAGAAAGGTTTTAAATACGGAAAAAATCAAGAAACAAATTGAAACCGCCTGTAAACAATCTTTGAGAATAAATTTTCCTGAACTCTATCCATTAACTCCTTTGAAGGATTTTATACAATCTTCGAAAACAAAATTATACCTTACCCATTGTTATAAAGAATATGAGAAGATCACTTTAAACGAAACGTTAAACAGAGAAAAAGAAATAACCTTAATGGTTGGACCGGAAGGAGATTTTTCTAAAAAAGAAGTAGAAGAGCTTTATTCTTTAGGCTCTATAGGGGTTAGTTTAGGAGAGAATCGTTTGAGGACAGAAACTGCCGGAATTTTCATTGCTTCCAGTTATTATTTTTTTCACAACCAACCATAAACAGAATCATTAAAATTTATATGATCAATTTTTTATTGACTATAATTTTAAATAAAATGTTATGACCTATAAAATTAAGTTTTAAGTCAATTATTGTAAGTGAACCAAATAATCAACAATAATTTGAACCGAATCAGGTTTACTAAAGACATATTCGCGAGCTCTTTCACCCATTCTATATCTTTTATTTGTATCTGTAAGTAATTCAACGAGTACTTCATTAAATTCATTTTGATTGTGAATTACTTTTGCTCCTCCATACTGGATTAATTCTACGGCCTCGATAAATTTATCATAAATGGGTCCGAATAAAACTGGAGAAGCAAAAACGGCCGGCTCCAATACGTTGTGTACCCCTTCTTTACCAAATGCACCTCCCACATAAGAAATATCGGCATAGGAATAAACTTTCGTCAATATACCAACCGTATCTAAAATTAATACTTGATAGTCTGCAGGATGGGTGTGACTTAATTCTGAAAATAATACCGTTTTAGGTAATAACTCCGCTTTTAATTTCTGAAAATATTCATGATTCATATTATGTGGAGCTATAAGTATCTTACAATTCATAAAGAAAGAAGAATTAATAAAGTTTTTTAACAGCGTATCATCTTCTTTCCACGTACTTCCTGCAACAATTAAGGTATTGGTTCCTTTAAACAAAGACAACCAGCTTAAGTGGTTATTCTGTTTACTTAACATTTTAACTCTGTCAAAACGTGTATCCCCTGAAACCGTTACTTGTTGAATGCCGATGGAATTCAATAATTTTTTTGAATTTTCATCCTGTACAAAAAAATGAGTTACTTTCTTTAAAATCGATACAAACCATTTTCCGTTAGGCTTAAAATATATCTGGTCTTGACGAAAAATACTTGAGATAAATAAAGTAGGTATTTTTTTTGCCGCAAGTGCTTGCAATATATGATACCAAAAATCATATTTTACAAAAATAGCATAGCTTGGATGTAAGAGTTCAATTAACTGATGGGCATTTGATGGAGTATCTAAGGGAATGTAAAATATAAGATCTGCTATACAATTATTTTTAACCACTTCATATCCGGAAGGAGAAAAAAAACTAAGAGCAAATTTATGTTTTGGAAATTTTTTCTTTAAAGCAGTTAACACAGGAAGTCCTTGTTCATATTCACCAAGAGATGATGCATGCATCCAAATCACTTGATCCGTTGGTGAAATTTTATTTTGTATTTCCGAGAAGACATGAGTCCTTCCTTGTACCCAAAGTCTTGCTTTAGGATGAAATAAAGAAGCAATCTTCATTCCTGCTCCCATAAGTTTAATGCCGAAAGAATATAAAAATGAATTCAAAATTTATCTGTTACTGTTATTTAAAATTTAACTTTTTTCAAGACTCTAGTTTAAAAAGAATTGCCTTAATTCAATTAAGGCAATTTTTATTCATATTTGAGTTGAAAAATAAATTAATATTTGGAAATAGTACAAATATCTTTTCGATAAAAAGTACTATTGATTAGTAAGCTCTCGCAAATAAGACTCTTCTTTTGGAAGGATTCCCTGAATATATACATATTCCCTCTTCCTCTTTAGCATCTAAAGGGATGCAACGAATGGTTGCTTTCGTTTCAGCTTTTATTTTTTCTTCTACTTCTAACGAACCATCCCAATGAGCAGAAATAAATCCGCCTTTTTCGTCCAATACTTTTTTAAATTCCTCGTAAGAATTTACTTCGGTAATTAAAGAATCTCTGTGTGATTTCGCTTTATTGAAAATATTTTGTTGAATTTCTTTCAATAAATCTTGAATGTGTTCAGCTAAACCATCTACAGAATGTTGATGCTTTTCTAAAGTATCTCTTCGAGCTATTTCAACTTGTTTATTTTCAAGATCCTTAGGGCCAATGGTAACCCGAACCGGTATGCCTTTTAACTCATATTCATTAAATTTCCAACCCGGTTTATATTCAGTTCTATCATCAAATTTAACACTAATTCCCAACTTTTTAAGTTGAGAGATAAGTGTATCTGCTAATTCAGAAATTGCATTTAATTGTTCGTCATTTCTATGAATAGGTACAATAACTACTTGGATTGGAGCTATATTGGGAGGAAGTACTAATCCATGGTCATCGGAATGAGACATGATTAAAGCTCCGATAAGACGGGTAGATACTCCCCAAGAGGTAGCCCAAACATATTCTTGTTTACCCTCTTTTGATTGATATTTCACATCAAATGCTTTGGCAAAATTCTGACCTAAAAAATGAGAAGTTCCGGCTTGTAACGCTTTACCGTCTTGCATCATAGCTTCAATACAATAAGTTTCTTCAGCACCTGCAAATCTTTCCGCAGGAGATTTTACCCCTTGAATTACAGGAATACCCATAAAGTTTTCAACAAAATCGGTATAAACATTTAACATTCTTTCAGCTTCTTCAATAGCCTCTTCTTTGGATACATGGGCAGTGTGTCCTTCTTGCCATAAAAATTCAGCAGTTCTTAAAAACAATCGGGTTCTCATTTCCCAACGAACTACATTAGCCCATTGATTAATTAAAATAGGTAAATCCCTATGAGATTTAATCCAGTTTTTATAAGTATTCCAAATTATGGTTTCAGAAGTTGGCCGAACAATCAATTCTTCCTCCAATTTGGCATCCGGGTCAACAATCACTCCCTTTCCGTCAGGAGAATTTTTTAATCGATAATGAGTAACTACAGCACATTCTTTGGCAAAACCTTCCACATGATCCGATTCTTTAGACAGATAAGATTTGGGAATAAACAAAGGAAAATAGGCATTTTCATGTCCGGTATCTTTAAACATCTGATCCAATTGTCGTTGCATTTTTTCCCAAATAGCATATCCATAAGGTTTTATAACCATACATCCTCTAACCCCGGAATTTTCAGCCATATCGGCTTTTATTACCAGTTCGTTATACCATTTACTGTAATCTTCTTCTCTTGATGTAAGTGTTGCCATAATGCTTTTCTACTGTTTTTAAACTTTCTGTAATTATAACTGTCATAATTCTTAAGATACTTTGTCACATTACTATTGCAGCAAAATAGGTATTTCTTAATTGGTACGACTTTTGCGAATTTAAAATGATTCAAGAACAAAATTATAATAAATATATAAACTACTAAAAAATATCATGAAGAATATCAGTTGTAATTTAGGACGAGTTTTCATGAAAGTTGGTACTCTCTTATGGGTGTCGGTTTTTTTAACATCATGTTATGTCGGCCAATCTTCATATGCCGGTGAGGATAGTGTATATTATTCAAATAAGACTCGAAAAAATAATAAACAAAAGTCTTATGATTACGTATATGATGAGGGTACAAGCTCATCCAATTCATATTCAGACAGTCAAGTAAGAATAGGTAAAAAATATATTGATCCAAATTCTAATGCCAGTGATTTATTATACGATGATGATTATAACAAAAGTGATGCTTCTTCCAATACTGTTTATCGCTACAGTGATGAAATCAATCAATCTTATTCCAATAATAATAGCAGAGACGGTTGGGGAGATGATGGCGGAACTGTAGTTAATAATTATTATTACGGAGGTTACAGTCCTTATTATTCCTATTATTGGGGCGCACCCTATTGGGGATGGAGAAGTTATTGGAGTCCCTATTATGGATGGAATTGGGGCGTTTCAGTAGGCTGGGGCTGGGGATGGTCCGGTTGGGGATGGGATTATCCTTCATATTGGGGTCCATCTTGGGGTTGGAATTATCCGGGTTATTGGAGGCCTCATCACCATTATTGGGATAATGGTTGGTGTTGTTCAAGATATTATGCTAATTACGGATCAAGATCTTCTTATTTGAATAGTTCAAGAGGAAACTCATATATTTCAAGATCTTACGGAACGTCTCGTTCAAGACAAATACAAGACATTCAAAGACAAAATAGTAGAAATACCATCATTTCGGGAAGCCGAAGTAATGGGATAAGTAATTCAAGAATCAATAGAGGTTCTACATCTACTATTTCAAGAAACAATGAAAGTGGAAGAAACGGTTCAATTATAGGCGGCTCAAGAGCTAATGCAGCAGTTGTTACTCCCGAAAATTCAAGAAATAATTCCGGAGCTGTAATTGGAGGCTCAAGAAATAATACGATAACTAATTCAGAAGGCTCTAGATCCACCGGAGTAATTAGAGGTTCCCGAAATAGTATAGGTACATTGGAAGGATCAAGAAATCAAGTGGGGATTGGAAATTCCGGAAACGGAAGAGAATCATCCAATTCAGGAACTATAAGAGGGTCTAGAAACAGTACGGGAATTATAGGTGGATCCAGAAATTACGAATCAGGTTCTTCTAGAATATCTTCACCAAACTATCAAACACCAAGTTCAAGCAGTCGTGAAAGTTCTCGCGGATCTATAATTGGAGGAGGTAATCGAGGCTTTGGAGGAGGTTCCATAAGTAGTGGCAGCCGTGGCGGCTTTGGAGGAGGCTCCCTGGGAGGTGGTCGCGGAGGCGTTATAGGTGGTAGAAGATAATATAATAATATAACTCAAATTATGAACAAGAAATTATTATACGGTTTTATCCTTTCATCCATGGTTTTGATAGGTAAATCACAAACCAATAGATTTTATCCCAATGATGTATCTGATGCTTTTAGTATTTTTGGTGATAATTCCAATAATACAACAGGTACTGCTAGATATATAGGTATGGGGGGATCTATGGGGGCTTTAGGAGGTGATCTTAGTGCCGTAGAAACAAACCCTGCCGGTCTAGGTATTTTTAGAAATTCTGTAGCGAATATTTCAATGAGTATCTTATCTAATAAAAATAAAGCTACTATGGGCAACGGAGTAAATTCCAATACCGATACCAATTTTAATGTTCCCGGTGCCGGAGTTGCATTGGCTTTAGGTGATGAAGCAGACTTATTTAAAGTAAACGTTGGAGTAAACTTTTCTTATCAAAGAGTAGATAACGACGTAAACTTTTCCAGAAATACCAAATTAAATTATTTATATCCTAATAAAGATAATGTAGATCAACTTTATGAAATGGTCAATTATGATCAGTATACCAATGGATATAAATCAAAAATGAAATTCAGTTTGGCAACCAATTACATGGATAGATTATATTTCGGTATTGGATTAGATTGGCATTATTTAAATATTGATCGCAATTCTGAATATGGTCATAGAAACACAGTAGATGGGGAATATATGAAATTCAATGAGCAATTAACGCCTTATAGTCAAGAAGCCAACGGTTTCGGATTAAATGTGGGGGTAATCGGTAAAATTACACCTGAGATTCGTTTAGGGGCTGCCTATCATTCTCCTATTTGGTGGTCTGATATGGATGATTACCGATGGATATATGGATACGATGATAAAGGACAATTCGTAGAAGATTATGTTTATTATGATCATTATAAAAATGTATCTCCCGGAAAATTGGTATTAAGTGGCGCTTTTGCTTCCAATATCGTCGATGATGATAATTCCTTGGCCTTTAATTTTGATTTTATTAATTACTTTAATAAAGACATGGAATTTAAAGGAGATGTTGACTATAGGTTAAATAATAATTTTGTTAATGACTACGTAAGAAATTCACAAGAATACCGCGCAGGTATTGAGTACAGGTTTAGAGAACTTAAATTACGCGCCGGTTACGCTTATGCATCTTCTCCTGTAAAAAGTAATTCTATATCAGGAATATGGGATACAAACAGTGATCCTGTATTTGTGAAAAATTACTTAGCAGGTGAAAAAATAAATTGTCTTTTGGAGCCGGATATGATATGGTCAATTTTTGTGGACCTAGGATATCAGTATATTAAAACAGATTATCGCACGACCCTTTCCGGTGACTTTTATACGGTAAGTGGATCCAATCTTGCAATAAGTTTAGATAAACCGTATTTAGGAAAAGTTAATAATATCCAAAATAATTTTGTATTAACTTTGGGTATGAGGTTTTAAAAATATATTCACAATAAAAAATCCTAACTTTTGTTAGGATTTTTTTTTATTTATTTTGAGTAAATCTCTGATTTCAGTTAATAATTCTTCTTGAGAAGGTGGTTTAGGCGTGTTATCTTGTTCTTTTTTCTCTTCGTCTTTCTTATTAAGTCTATTGATCACTTTTATCATCATAAATAAACAAAAAGCAATAATTAAAAATGATAGACAAGTGGATAAAAAGTTACCATATTTAATAGCTGTTCCCGGAATGGTTAATTTAGCCAAATCGGTCAAATCAGCCATCTTTAATGCAGGAGTGAGAACAAGAGGGGTGATAATATCTTCAACTAAAGACGTGATAATCTGGTTAAATGCGCCCCCGATAATTACACCGACAGCCATGTCAACCACATTTCCCCTTAGGGCAAATTCTTTAAATTCTTTTATTAAACTCATAAATAATAATTTTAATTATAATTGCAAAAATAAATTAAATTTCAAATTAACATAATATATGCTGATTGGGTTAGGTTTCAAATACTATTCCGAAATTTTCATCAAATAATAAAATACCGTCCCTTTTCTCCTGAGATTCGGGAACTGTAAATCCTTTTATTTTTGTTGTCTTACCTTTACCTATAGATCGGATATTTGTTTAAAGTTAATTTTTTGCCCGAATATTTCAAAAGGTATAGTAAAACTGCAATTTTTAAAATCGGAACAGCCGTAAGCAGATTTTCCTTTGATCAATTTATGAGTTTTTACATTTTGGACAAAATAAATCTTCTACAGGTCGTAGGGGTGTGGTTTGCTTTTTAGATTTTTCGTTTATTTCAGTATTTTTTTTCTCTTGTATGGATATTCGTCTGTATTGACAGTTTTTAACTTCTTGGGTCAGGTCGGTTACATTTCGATAAGTTCCTTTTTAAAAAGATCGGAAGAATATTCCCCTTTTTCAATGAGTCTGAGTTTTTTTTTCCCAGAGACCTGTAAGCTCCACGCTTTTAAAAATTTCGCTTTGTACGTGTCGATCAGATCCATTCCCGTTGAGGTGGCATAAATTTTTTTTTTTTTCTCGATATACTTTCTGTGTAGTAAAGTTTCAATAATATTTGCTCGAGTAGAAGGACGTCCAATACCATTATCTTTCATTACTTCCCTCATCTCTTCATCATCTACTTGTTTACCGGCGGTTTCCATACTTCTTAATAAAGTAGCCTCGGTGAAATATTTAGGAGGTGTAGTTTTTCCTTGATGAATGAATGGATCGTGAGGACCGCTTTCTCCAACTTCAAAAACCGGAATTAAATTTTCCTCTTTTTTCATTTTTTTTTATCTTTTTCATAGATGATTCTCCATCCCGGTTCCAAAATTTGTTTACCGCTTGCTTTAAAAGGTACTTCACCAACTTTTGAAGTTACCAAAGTATTGGAAATTTTACATTCAGGATAAAATACAGCAATAAATCTTCGGGCAACAAGATCATAAATCTTTTTTTCATCAGTCGAGATACCTTCGGGTAAAATATCGGTAGGTATAATAGCATGATGATCCGTAACTTTAGTGTCATCGAAAACAGCTTTCGATTTTGGTATCGGATTTTCTAAAAGAGGAGCAATAAGATTTTCATAATATTTCATGCCGGAAAGAATTCCGTGGATCTTAGGATATAAGTCTTCCGAAAGATAAGTGGTATCAACCCGAGGATAGGTAACGAATTTCTTTTCATAGAGGCTTTGAATGTATTTTAAAGTATTATCAGCAGAATAACCGTACTTTTTATTTGCCTTTACTTGTAGAGAAGTCAAATCAAATAAACGAGGATTCTTTTCTTTTCCCTCTTTCTTCTCGAAAGAAACTATTTCAAAAGGATATTTCTGTAAATATTCTAATCCTTTTTTAGCTCGGTCTTCGCTTTTCAATCGGTCGATATCAGCAATGAATTCCACATTCTTATATATGGTTTTTAATTCCCAGTATTCCTCAACAACAAAGAATCAATTTCTTTTTGCCGTTGAACAATCATTGCCAACGTTGGCGTTTGAACTCTACCGATTGATAATAAGGTTTTATTTATGGCAAATTTTTTAGTAAAAAGTCGGGTAGCATTTATTCCCAAAAGCCAATCACCGATTGCGCGGGCACTTCCGGCAGCATATAAATTTTCATATTGGGAAGAATCCTTAAGGTTTTCAAATCCCTCTTTTATAGACTGTTCTGTCAGAGATGATATCCATAATCGTTTTACGGGAACTTTACATTTTGCTTTAAGCAATACCCACCGTTGGATCAATTCACCTTCCTGTCCGGCATCCCCGCAATTGATTACCTCTTCACATTCAGCAACCAGGCTTTCTATTACTTTGAATTGTTTTTCCACCCTTTGTTGGAAATAAGCTTAATCCCAAAATTAGACGGTATGATAGGAAGGTCTTCCAAATACCAATACTTCCAGTTCGGGTTATAATCATGAGGCTCTTTTAACGTACACAAATGACCAAAAGTCCAGGTAACTTGATAACCGTTTCCCTGGTAAAATCCGTCTTTTCTCTCTTTTGCCCCTACAATTGAGCAATATCTTTAGCGACGCTTGGTTTTTCAGCTATACATACAATCATTACTGATGGAAGGATTTTTCTGCAAAATTGCAATTTTTTAAGTATACTAAGTAATTCTTTTAAAAAAGGTCGGATTATCATTTGAATAATTTATGATTTGAAAACAATATTTGACACTAATTATAAAAATTAATTCAAAATTTTGTCCAAGAACAGTTAAAACCGCATTAAATTTATAGTAAAATAAATAAAAGTTTAAAAGATGTTTTTAGCATTAATAGTTTAAATTTGTGAAATTATGCTTAATCCAGTATCATTTGTAGCATTGAATCATAATCAGAGAATTTTACAAATAAATCTATATGTTAGAAGTTAAGAATCTATGTTTTTCATACACTAAAGATAAAAAAATAATTGAATCTCTTTCTTTCTCTTTAAAGCAAGGAAATATGCTGGCACTTGTAGGAGAAAGTGGAAGCGGTAAAAGTACCATTTTAAAGTTAGTTTATGGTTTGTTGGAATGGGAGAGTGGAGAAGTTATTTATAGAGGAAAAAATTAGCAGGATTTAAAGGAAATTTAGTTCCCGGAGAACCTGAATTTAAATATTTGGAACAAGATTTCGGGCTTATGCCCTATGCAACCGTTGGAGAAAATGTGGGTAAATTTCTCTCTAATATAGATTTGAAAGAAAAGCAAAACAGA